>CAKRLN010000360.1 GCA_934359535.1 uncultured Lachnospiraceae bacterium | reverse complement strand
GCCCCTACAAATAAAAATCCGACAATATTCTGGAAATAGGATTTAAATTCACGTTTTAATATTGCAAGCATCAGTTCTGTCCCCCTTCCTGCGTCAGCTCAAGGAATACATCCTCTAACGATTTTACCACTGCCTGCATCCGAAGGATCGGCATCTGATTTTTCGCAAACTTATAAAACAACGCTTCACGGATGTCACTGTTTTTTGCTGCTGTAATAAGAAATGCCGATGCGCCATCCTCCTGGGCATCCTGCACCTCTGTCTTTACAACATCAGGGATCTCCGAAATCAGTGCTTTTGCCTGTTCGCTGTCGCCTTTTACCGTAAGCTCGATCTCCTGTGCCCCTGACATCAGGTTCACCAGATTCTCCGTGGAATCGCTTGCCACAAGCTTTCCTTTCGAAATAATAAATACATGGTCACATACCGCGCTGATCTCACTTAAAATATGGGAGCTTAGGATTACCGTATGTTTTTTTCCAAGCTCCTTAATAAGATCACGGATTTCAATGATCTGCTTTGGATCAAGCCCAACCGTTGGCTCATCTAAAATGATAACCTCCGGATAACCTAAAATTGCCTGTGCGAATCCGACTCTCTGACGATAACCTTTGGAAAGATTTTTAATCATGCGGTCCTTCACATCTAAAATGCGCGTAGTCTCCATCGCCTCTTTCACGTAATTTGCCCGGAGGCTTCTTTCTAATTTTTTTAATTCTGCAACAAAGTTTAAATACTCCTTTACCGTCATATCCATATAAAGTGGTGGCAGCTCTGGAAGATAACCGACACATTTTTTTGCTTCCTCCGGCTGTGCAAATATATCATAGCCATTGATCTTTACTTCTCCGCTCGTTGCCCCAAGATATCCGGTAATAATGTTCATGGTAGTTGACTTGCCAGCACCGTTTGGTCCTAAAAAGCCATAGATCCTGCCTGGCTCTACCGTAAGGCTCAAATGATCAACTGCTACATGATCACCGTACTTCTTAACAAGATTGTTAATTTCGATCACAGTGATGTCCTCCTTTTATTTTCATTCCCGCCTTGTATCATAGTAAAGATTCATGGTTAAAAAGTGGTAAAACTGTGACCATTTTGTGAACTGCTTCTTTGCATAGCAAAAAAGCACCCCGGCACGGCTTTCGCCATGTCTGGAGTGCTTTTATGATTGTCTCATGGACGGATAGCAAATAAATTATTTCTTTAATGTGGATTTGCGGAAGATAATATCCTCACGGCCCGGTCCGTTCGAAACCATTGTGATCGGATATCCGATCTGTTCCTCGATAAACTCCACATAATTGCGGCAGTTCTCCGGAAGATCCTCATAATTTTTGATGCCGCGGATGTCGCATTTCCATCCTGGAAGCTTCTTTAATACCGGTTTTGCCTTCTCAAGCTTTGCGGTTACCGGGAAATCTGTTGTCACTTCACCATCGATGTCGTATCCAACGCAGACCGGAATCTCATCCAGATACCCCAATACATCCAGTACTGTAA
>CAKRLN010000359.1 GCA_934359535.1 uncultured Lachnospiraceae bacterium | reverse complement strand
GTATTTCCGCATTAAACTACAAAGCAGTTGGCATGACAGCAACCGATGCGGAAACTGGTATGTGTTACAATTACCAGACATGGCCGGATTACATTGAAAGAACAACCTCTGCGTTAAAAGAGGATTGGGCAGACCACTACGGTGTAAGCACAGAGACAACAGCAATTGATTACTTAAACAGTATTGGAAAGACCTTAACAGAGCCTGGTACTAACTATGCAGTACCTGATTACTCTACCGATATCCAGACAATCAAAGAGCAGTGTGCACAGGTAATCCTTGAGAAATCATGGCTTATGGCATTCGCTTCAAGCGAGGATGAGTTTAATTCTTACTTAAAGGATATGCAGGACACCTGTAAAGGACTTGGATACGATCAGGTATTCGAGGTAGACAAAGAAAACTGCGAAGCACAGTTCGCAGCCTTCCAGGAATCTATTGATTCAGCAAAATAATCACTATGAATGGGCCTTGCGGTATTCCGCAGGGCTCATATTTTTTAATTTTTTAAATTTCTGGTGGAAATAATCCACATTCTTATAGCCGACCTGGGCAGAGATCTCATAGACCTTCATGGAGGTATCGATAAGAAGCTTGGAGGCTTCGGTAACCCGGATCTCATCGAGATAGCTGTTGAAGGACAGACCGGTTTTCTGGGAGAACAGCTTGCCAAGATACGAGCTGTTGTAGCCGAAAAGCGGTGCGAGTGTCTCAAGCTTTAAGGTTTTCTGGAAATTGTGATTGATGTAGAATAAAATATCATCGAACACACTTTCACTCGAGTTATTGCCGATTGCACGGATAATCATGTCAAACTGTTCAGAAAAATAAAACAGGATCTCATAGAGATAGTATTTGTTCTCGATCAGCTCAATAATTGCAGAGTTATGCGAAAACGGAATATCCGCATTCGGGAACAGATGCAGTGTCATCTGCTTGATCTGTAAGAAAATATCTGCAAGAAAATGCTTCATGCTCATAATATTATCCGGACAGTGGAAAAGATCATCGCGCAGAAGCTCAAGCTGTGAGGTGATCATTTTCCGGTTAAAAGACTGGATGTAGTTCATCAGCTTTTCGCTGTATGCGTTTGCAGATTCCGGTGTAAGTGCGATTGTCTGTATGCTCTCCTCCGGCAGTGCCTCATAGGAGAGCACATGCTGGTTTTCGGAGCAGAAAAAACGCCGTTCCATCAGCTTTTTACACACCTCGTAGGAGACGTGGATCTGGGAGAGCGTGGAGACGGAAGGCCCGTAGGTCAAAAAGATCGTATCAAGCGGCGAGTTTTTCTCCGTGCCGTTGGAATAATATTTTAAGCACGAATTAAAGCGCTCCAATGCAAAATTTCCCTTTAAAAGAATGACATTCCTGTTGTCGATCATAAGATTCTCAAACGAATCATTTCCCTGGTTTGTTACCCGCAGGATATCAGCAAAGTTATCGGACTGATAGAAAGGTGTATAGCCTTCATACATAACGACCTGATAGATCGGGGCGGTCAGTCCAAGCTCCATGTAA
>CAKRLN010000358.1 GCA_934359535.1 uncultured Lachnospiraceae bacterium | reverse complement strand
GAGCTGGTCCTTGGTGAAGCGGCGCAAGAGGTCGCCGCCGGAGTCGCTCCATTCCCGCCATTTGTCGAGGATCCAGGCGGCCAGCCCGACCGGGGAGTCGGACAGGCCGTAGGCCAGGGTCTGGGGGCGGGTGCGCTGGATGTGGGTGTAGCCGACCCCGGTCTCCTGCCCGGCGACCCGCTCGGCCAGGAAGGCCCGCTCAGCCTCCGAGGGTGGCGCGGCGCCCGGGCCCAGGTCGGCCTCGGCGACCATGGTCACGTGGATTCCCAGCACCCGGTCCGGGAACTCGTAGCCGAGCCGGTTGGTCACATAGGCACCGAGGTCGCCGCCGTGGGCGGCGAACCGGTCATAGCCGAGGATCTCGGTCATCAGTTGTGCCCACAGCTCAGGGATTCGGGCCGAGCTGCCCCGGCCGGGCAGCGGGTCGCTGAATCCGTAGCCCGGCAACGAGGGGATCACCAGGTCGAAGGCATCGGCCGGATCGCCGCCGTTTTCGGTACATATCTCCGTGCAGAGAATAGAGCGTAACCGTTTGCCGCCGTTGAGAACGCTGTACTTCATTGCCTCTATAAGTTCTTTCTCCACACCGTCCAGACCGTCAATATATGTTTCGATATATTTGTCTGTATTCTCAATTTTCCTTTTGTATTCTTCATTAAAATTCATCTTGCACCTCAGTATCTGCTGCAACGGAAATCATGTTGACCTTCTGCTCGGCTTTCTCGAGCATCTTCATGCATTCGGCAGATAGTGCAACACCTTTTTCATAGAGATTGATGCATTCGATTTACAGTCCATTCGACAAGCTTTGCTGCACGGTGCTGATGAAGTACAAGGAAAACGCGGACGGTCTATCTGTGTGGCGAAAAGCCAGTTGCAGAAACGAAAAAGAACAAATGCAAGCATCACAGCATACGGAAAATGGGCATTATTTGCTGCAAAATGTTTCGCAGAAGATTGTCTGAAAAGAAAGGAAAAAACACATGTCATTGATTGTAAAACTAGGTAAAAAAGGAAAACAAATCGTAAAAAAGTTTATCACACCGGCGGAAAAGCATTATGTCGGATACACACGCCGCATTGAACATATTCAGACAAACAAGAGAATCTGTGCGATGACATTTGATGATGGCCCGATGGGAATGCCTGCATCGCCGGATCGGTTTGGTGGAAAATCGTTGACAGATGTCTTGCTGGATACGATGAAAGAATACGGCGCTAAGGGAAGCTTTGATGTGATTGGTGACACCAGCGCCAATTATCCCGACCAAGCCGGAAAGCTCGGAAGTGCCGCATGGGGCGGTATCAAATTTGACCACTATCCGGATATTCACTGTGATGATAAGGGCGGCGCAGAACACAATGACAGATTGATTCGCCGCATTTTGGATGAAGGTCATGAAATTACCAACCATAGCTATAGACATCTGATTTTCGGTAAAAAACCGTTTGTATATGGCGCGCGCGAGCATTTTCACGGCTTGGATGAAGCGGTTGCGGATTTAAACCGTCTGCATCAGCTGATGCAGGATAGATACAATTATAC
>CAKRLN010000357.1 GCA_934359535.1 uncultured Lachnospiraceae bacterium | reverse complement strand
CGGCTTGCAGAGATCTTAGATCTTGAGGGCGGCGAGATCTGTATTGGTGCAAGCGATATGACGCTGCAGTTTTATCTACTTCCGTGTCTGGAACGGTTCCATGAGGCATACCCGGATATTAAGGTTACGGTTACGAATGCACCGACACCGGAGACGATGGAGTACTTAGAGGAGGGCAGGATCGACTTTGGCGTGGTCAGCACTCCGATTTATGCGAAGCACAAATACAGACAGATCCCGGTACGGAAGATCCGCGATATTTTTGTGGCAGGACATAAATTTGAGCATCTGAAGGGAACGGTATTACGCTATGAAGACCTTTCAGAGCTTCCGGTTATGTGTCTTGAGGGAGAGACCGCAACAAGAAGATATGTGACAGATTTTCTTGCAGAAAAGAAGGTTGTGCTTCAGCCGGAGTTTGAGCTTGCGACAAGTGATATGCTCGTTCAGTTTGCAAGACGCAGCCTTGGGATTGCAAGTGTTGTGGAGGATTTCGCAAAGCCGTTTTTAGAAAGCGGGGAGTTGTTTGAGCTCCGCTTTTCAGAGGAGCTTCCGATGCGGGAGTTTTGCATTGTGCAAAACGACAGGATTCCAATGTCGACTGCGGCAGGAAAGCTCTTTGGAATGCTTGAAAAAGAAGAAATATAATGTGAACTTATATCGTATATAATAAACATTGATTTTACTTATGTTAGTTTTTCTTCTATAATCAGAAGGTAAAAGCGGACAGGTTTTTACAGCCTGTCCGTTTTTGTTTTTCCAAAAAGTTTTACAGATGATTCAGGAGGACGTAATACAATGGTAAAAGCAGTAGTCGGCGCCAACTGGGGCGATGAAGGAAAAGGTAAGATCACAGACATGCTCGCAGAAGAAGCGGATATTATCGTTCGTTTCCAGGGAGGAGCAAATGCAGGACACACAATCGTAAATAACTATGGTAAGTTTGCACTGCATTCCCTTCCATCCGGAGTATTTTACAATCATACCACAAGCATTATCGGCAACGGAGTTGCATTAAATATTCCGGTTCTTTTTAATGAGATCAAATCGATCACAGACAGAGATGTGCCAATGCCGAAGATTTTAGTATCAGACAGAGCACAGATTGTTATGCCGTACCACATTTTATTTGATCAGTATGAGGAGGAGCGTCTCGGCGGCAAATCCTTTGGATCGACAAAATCCGGTATTGCGCCTTTCTATTCGGATAAATATGCAAAGAACGGTTTCCAGGTAAGTGAGCTGTTCGATGAGGAACGTTTAAAACAGAAGATCGAGCGCGTGATCGTACAGAAAAACGTGATCTTAGAGCATTTATACCATAAGCCGCTCATTGAGCCGGATGAGCTGTTAGAGACACTGCATGAGTACCGTGATATGGTTGCTCCGTTTGTATGCGATGTTTCTGCATACTTAGACAAAGCACTGAAAGAGGGTAAGACCATTCTCTTAGAGGGACAGCTTGGAACCTTAAAAGATCCGGATCATGGAATCTACCCAATGGTTACCTCATCTTCCACACTGGCAGCCTATGGTGCGATCGGAGCAGGTC
>CAKRLN010000356.1 GCA_934359535.1 uncultured Lachnospiraceae bacterium | reverse complement strand
ACATTATCCCGAGAATACTAAAAGAAATATACGGAACAGCAAGACTTATAAATGTCTTTTTCATAAATACACCAAAGGACCTCTTTTTTATAGAACCCGAATAACTCATCAAAAAACCTGACATTATATAAAAAATAACGACCTTGAATGATGACATCCACAAATCAACAGGATTATCATATTCAGTCACATGACCAAACATAATCAATAACATTCCCAACCCTTTTGTCGCATCTACATATCCAATTCTCTCTTTCATTGTCAAAATCCATCCTAAAACATTTAATTATTTACACATCTGATATTATAATTCATACACTTTTTAATTTCAAGACAGAGTTTTGATATTGACTCATCATTTTACATTGCTTTTTAAAACTAACAGAGGGTTCCACCCGCATATGAAACCCTCTGCATAAATAATTTCAAATTTAATTTCTTAAGCTTAAGCACTATAAGTGTGTGATTACATCATTCCCATTGGTGCTCCGCCTGCCGGCATTGCAGCAGGTGTATCTTCCTTAACTGTAGATACAACAGACTCTGTTGTAAGAAGTGTTGATGCAACGCTTGTAGCATTCTGAAGTGCACTTCTTGTAACCTTTGCAGGGTCAACAATACCTGCTGATACCATGTCTGTGTACTCTTCTTTAAGAATGTTAAATCCTGTTCCAACTTCTGATTCACGAACTTTATTGATAATTACAGCACCCTCAAGTCCTGCATTATGAGCGATAGTTGATAAAGGTGCTTCAAGTGCTTTAAGAATGATATTTGCACCTGTCTTTTCATCACCCTCAAGTGTAGCTGCAAGTTTTGCAACTTCCTTTGAAGCGTGAATATAAGCTGAACCACCACCTGAGATGATGCCCTCTTCTACTGCTGCCTTTGTTGCTGCCAAAGCATCTTCCATACGAAGTTTTGCTTCCTGCATCTCTGTCTCTGTTGCAGCTCCGACACGGACAACAGCAACTCCGCCTGCAAGTTTTGCAAGTCTTTCCTGAAGTTTTTCTTTGTCAAAGTCTGATGTTGTCTCTTCCATCTGTGCTCTAATCTGAGTGATTCTTGCTGCGATTGCATCTTTATCACCTGCACCATCAACGATAACTGTGTTCTCTTTCTGAACCTTAACTGATTTAGCACGACCAAGCTGTTCGATAGTTGTGTCTTTAAGTTCAAGACCAACTTCTTCTGAAATAACAGTACCGCCTGTAAGAATTGCAATATCTTCAAGCATAGCCTTTCTTCTGTCACCGTAACCAGGTGCCTTAACAGCTACGACATTAAATGTACCTCTGAGTTTGTTGATAACAAGTGTTGTAAGAGCCTCACCCTCAACATCCTCAGCAATGATAAGTAATTTTGCACCGCTTTGTACAATCTGCTCAAGTAATGGAAGGATTTCCTGAATATTTGAAATCTTCTTATCTGTGATAAGAATGTAAGCGTCATCCAGATTTGCTTCCATCTTATCCATATCTGTTGCCATATATGCTGAAACATAACCTCTGTCAAACTGCATACCTTCAACAAGGTCAAGTTCTGTTTTCATTGTCTTAGAC
>CAKRLN010000355.1 GCA_934359535.1 uncultured Lachnospiraceae bacterium | reverse complement strand
GTGTATACGTCACATCATCCGAACTGTCCGGATACGTGATTCCTTCACTTGCCGGTGAAAAGATATAGCTGTTTGAAACATCCGATGTATACTCGGTTGAATCTACCTTTGGAAGCAGATAAAACGGATTGTTGTTATAGTAATAATTCTTATCATTTTCTCCGACAACCCCGTTTGTAAAGCTTACATTGTAGGCTGCAAGAATGGAATTAAAATTGGTCAGATCCTGATATGCATAATTGCCTGCAATAATGGCTTTTCCGCCTGCCTGCAAATAGCTTATGATTTTTGCTGCATCATCTTCGTTAAAATCCGAAGTCGGCGCATTAATAATGACTGCCTTTGCATCCTCCGGCACGGCATCCTCTTTTAAAAGCTCAAGACTCTGTAAGGTAATATTCGCTTTTTCGAGTGCAGAGGTATATGCGGAGGAAAGTGCTGTCTCTCCGTGTCCGGTTACCTGGTAAACAACCGGAAGCTCATCTGAATCCATTGTTACATACTCGATTGCACTTGTAATCTGTCCCTCGGCATCATAGCCTTTTAATTCCTGATTATAGGAATAGGTAGAATAGTCCATGCTCGTCTGGTAATCGTAAATATCATTGAAATCAACAACCTTAGAACGCTCACTGCCGGAAATAATCAGGCTGTTCGTCGTTGGTGTGCTGTCGGTGTAATCCTTATAGAAATACGGATTCGTCGATGGATTAATATATTTTACCGTAACGTGCTTTGACAGATCCTTGTATCTTGTCAGTGTCTCATCAAGCTGTTCATCCTTTGATGATTCCTTGTTTAACACATAAATCGTAATATCCTGATCTAAGGATTGCATAAATTCCTTTGTATCATCGGTCAATGCATACAGCTTCGCATAAGAAAAATCAAGTGCGGTAACCGATGACGGAAGGGAAGAAACAAGCATGTTAAATAGAACGGAAACAACCATTGCCACAGCCACAAAGGTCACAGAAAAAACACCGGTTGAAATCTTCTTTGAGCTGATGCTCCATCTTCTCTTCTGGATTGACTGTGTCGTAAGGAACATAAACAATACGATCACAGTCACATAATAAGCAGTACCTGTCAGATCAAGGCATCCACTGTTAAAGCCGTCAAACGGTGAATACAGATCAAATGCACTCATGATCTTTGTCACAATATTTCCATTTGCAGAAACCAGTCCTTCAATGGATTTCATCATATAGCCGATGAAAAATACGGCAAAGGACAATACGGCTGCAATGACCTGGCTCTCTGTGATAGAGGAAATAAACATTCCGATTGAAATCAATGTGCATCCATACAGGAAAAATCCAAACAGCGATACATAGCATTCCCCAAACGGAACGGTGCCAAAGCGCGATAAAATAAGTGGCGTAACCGCAAATATCACATTGTCAATCGCAAATACGGCTGCCATTGCAAAGTATTTTCCCATTACGATCTTTCCGACCGATACCGGTGCTGTTAATACAAGCTGATCCACTTTATTCTTCCGTTCCTCGGAAAAGCACCGCATCGTAAGAATCGGCACTGCAATGATCAGAATAAACGAAATGGACGAAAGACTGTAGGAC
>CAKRLN010000354.1 GCA_934359535.1 uncultured Lachnospiraceae bacterium | reverse complement strand
GGTATATGCTGTCTCCTGATAAGACATGCCTGCAAGCTCATCCAAAGTAACATCCAGTGCCGGAATGCTGTCCGGGACAAACAATCCTCCATCATCCGCCAAACCCTTTAAGATTGCCTGAGAAGCCGTGAATTTTTTTTCACCATTTCTAGTGCTCGAGTACATTAAACCCATTTTTCTTACCTCTTTTTCTTAATTTAATTAACATAACCAACATACGTTATTGATCATTATAAAGGAATTGCCCTCTAAATGTCAACCCATTACGGACACTTGTCCGCCTAACACGTTATAAAACGGCTACCGTTCGCACGCGCCATTCATAAAACGTTACCGTTTACTCTTGCAACTACATCTGGAATCGATTACAATGAAACCACATTCCAAACGAAGAGGAGCCTTTTATGTTACCCGGTGTCTACGAAGCACGAAAAAAAGATCATACGCTTTATTACCGTTCCAGCATTACCTGGAAAAGAAAGCACATAAGCCTTGGAAGCTTTGAAACAGAAGAAAAAGCAAACGAAGCCTATCAGTATGCTGCCTTCCTTCTTACGAATGAGACTGCTTCTCTTTCGGAGCTTTTTTCTGATTATGAGATAAAAAATCCCCCCATCTCCTTCGATAAGATCGTTTCCCTTATGAATTTCCGGGATAACAACCTTTATATCGGCAATCCGATCTATCTGAAAAAAGGCTATTTTATTTACTATCTTTCGCCTGTAGAAGAGTTGAAATTTGACATTGATGATCTTTTCTATTACAGCAGCCATAAAATTCTCCGCAGAAATGGACATCTATATGTCAATGATTATGGAATGCAGGTAACGATTTTAAGCCGCTATGGTGTCCGTGCTCACGCGGTCTGTGGAAAAGACTATCAGTTCGTAAACGGAGACCGTATGGACTTTCGTTATTCCAACATCCAGGTGATCAATCCCTATTACGGTGTAACAGAAATACGCACCCCGGAAGAAGTCCACTATACCGCAAGAATCCACATCAACGGCTGCTACACCCTTGGTCGCTTCTCTTCCGCGGAAAAGGCTGCAATTGCCTATAATAAAGCCGTTGATCTTGCTCACAGACACGGCATCGGAAAGAACTTCCCGGAAAACTATATTGAGACGCTTTCCGCAAGTGAATATGCTGAGCTTTATATGAAGCTAAAGCTCTCCTCCTCGTATCTTGATTATCTAAAAGGACTTCCGAACTGACGGAAGCCCCTTTTTTTATTTCTGGTTAATATAGTTGACAAGTCCCTCACAGTCGATAATCTTCTGCATAAACGGTGGGAATGCCTGCCCCTGAAAGCTCTGTCCGGTCGTTACATCAGTAATCACACCGGAATCAAAATCAACCTTTACCTCATCCCCTGCCTGAATCGCCTCGGCTGCCTCTTTACATTCTACAATTGGAAGCCCGATATTGATCGCATTCCGGTAGAAAATACGGGCAAAGGTTTCTGCAATGACGCAGCTCACCCCTGCCGCCTTAATAGAAATTGGTGCATGCTCTCTGGAAGAACCGCAGCCAAAATTCTTATTGGCAACGATAATATCTCCCGGCTGTACCTTATTTACAAACTCTTTATCAATATCCT
>CAKRLN010000353.1 GCA_934359535.1 uncultured Lachnospiraceae bacterium | reverse complement strand
GGGGTAACACCGTCTTTTTTTGATTATGGGGCAGAATATGAGGCGAAGCAGATTAACGAGGCATTAAACAGTGAAAATCCGTATGAGATCGTTCCTCAGCGGGACGAAAACGGACATGGAACCTATCTTGCAAGCATTGCCTGCGGGAATGAGGATGAGTCTTTGGAGTTTACGGGGGCAGCACCGCTTTCCGATATTCTGGTCGTCAAGCTAAAGGAGGCAAAGCAGTATCTTAGGGATTTTTATTTTATACCGGAAAATGCTCCAGCCTATCAGGAAAACGATATGATGGCAGCGGTATCGTGGATGAATCAGATTGCAGCAGAACGGAATCAGCCGCTTGTGCTTTGTGTCGGACTTGGAACAAACAACGGAAGCCATTCAGGAACAAGTATTTTATCCGATTATCTGAATGAGATTGGGGCGCTTAGAAAGCGGGCAGTTGTGGTGGCTTGCGGCAATGAGGCAAATGCAAGGCATCATTTCTTCGGAAATTCGCTGGAGCGGAATGAACCGAGGGTTGTTGAGATCAGTGTGGAAGAAAATATGAAGGGCTTTTATGTGGAGCTTTGGGCATATGCACCGGAGCTTCTTGCAGTGGCACTCCGCTCGCCGACCGGGGAGCTTGTCCCAAAGATCATTCCAAGGAGCGGTGGACATCAGGATTATGATTTTATTTTAGAGGATACACAGATCAGCATTGATTACCGGATTGTCGGGCGGAACCGGGCAGACCAGCTGATTTTTATCCGGTTTCAGAATGCGGCAAAGGGAATCTGGCGGATTGAAGTTTCACCAGAAAATGTGGTAACCGGACAGTTTCACATGTGGCTTCCGATGACCGGGATGCTTGAGCATGATGTGATCTTTTTAGAGCCGAATCCGGACACTACGCTTACAATTCCGTCTTCTGCAAGAATTCCAATCAGTGTCGGAGGCTATGACCACAGAACGGGGAGTATTTATCTGGATTCCGGGAGGGGCTTTACGGCAGATGGGGTTGTAAAGCCGGATTTTACAGCTCCGGCGGTGCGGGTTTCGGGCGCGGGACTTAGGGGAAATTCTGTGTATGATTCGGGAACAAGCATTGCAGCGGCAATCACAGCAGGAGCCTGCGCACAGGTGATGGAATGGGGCGTTGTGCGTGGCAAGGAACCGTCCATGAATTCCGTGGAAATGAAAAATATGCTGATCCGTGGCTGCATGAAGAATCCGGATATGATTTATCCAAACCGGATCTGGGGCTATGGAAGGCTGAATCTGTATCGGTCCTTTGAAAATTGTGTAGGGCTTGGTAGATAGAATATGGGATGGATTTTTTCTACATTTTGACTATAATAAATAAGAGAAAACAGAGATTGAATATCAGATGAGGTTTTTGCATGCAGAAAAGGCTGCTTATTTTATTATTATCCATACTGGCACTTGTGTTTCTTCTCAAAGCAAACGGATTTTTGCCAAAGCTGCCAAAGCTTCCGGCTTTTCACCTGCAAAGCTCCGAGGAGCTGGAGGAACAGCCGAAGATCAGCAACGCACAGGTGTTTACCGAGCCGGTTTTACAGCAGCCGGAGCTTCCGACAGGCTGTGAGAGTGTGGCACTTACGATGGCACTCAATGTATATGAC
>CAKRLN010000352.1 GCA_934359535.1 uncultured Lachnospiraceae bacterium | reverse complement strand
TGCACGCACCTTTATCCCGAAAACAATCCGTTCCTTTTTACATGAGGAAGGGAACCGGCATGTCATCTTTAATTTCCATCAGGGCAACACCCAGAGCAATGTCGATGGCCTAAAGCGGGGTACCTATGACCTCATTTTCGGTTCAAAGGCAGAAAATGAACCGGAGATCCAGTTTGTCCCGATCTTAGAGCAGGAAATGGTTGTCATCCTGCCCGGTGGACATGAGCTTGCCTCTGCCCCGGATGAAAAGATCACCTCTGCCCTTTTTGATCTCTACCCGGTATTAAGCTATGACCACACTTCCGGGCTTGGCAAATACACGAAGAATTTTTTCTTAAGCCACGGCATCCATCCGGAATTCATCTGTGAATCACCGGATGAAAATGGAATTGCCTCCCTTGTTGCAGAAGGCTTTGGTATCGCCCTTGTCGCAGATGTGGAAGCAATCCACCGGGACGATATCGTGATCCGGCACCTGATTCCATCCGAGACCTTTTCCCATACGGTATACATGGGTTATATAAGAAGCCAGTACCAGCTTCCGGCATTAAAGCATCTGATCCGTTTTATCATGGAACAGACCGATTCTGACATCGGAAACTGTAATCAATAGAGAATTTCTATCATTTTGCTTTCGAAAATCAATTGGATTTTTTGACGCTCAGATTGTATTGTTAAATTAATAACACGCCCGTTATAAGCAACCTCAAACATACTTTTATTTTAAGAGGAGAGACAAGATGAGAAACAAATATCAGCATATTTTTGAGCCAATGACAATCCGCCGTATGACGATGAAGAACCGCATCGTTATGACCCCAATGGGAACCAACTTTGGTGAGCAGAATGGTGAAATGAGCTTCTTACACATCAACTACTATGAGCAGAGAGCAAAGGGAGGCACCGGTCTTCTGATCGTCGAGAACGCAAGTGTTTCCTCCCCACAGGGTTCAAACGGAACAACACAGCTCCGTATCGATCTTGACAACTATATTCCAAGATTATACAAGCTCTGTGAAAATGTACACAAGCATGGTGCATGCATCGCAATCCAGTTAAACCACGCTGGAGCTTCTGCAATGTCGTCCCGCATCGGAATGCAGCCGGTTTCCGCATCCAACCTTCCTTCCAAGGCAGGCGGAGAGATTCCAAGACCTTTAGAGAAAGAAGAAATCTATGAGATCGTGAAAAAATACGGAGAAGCTGCAAAACGTGCACAGATCTGCGGATTTGACGCTGTAGAGATCCATGCCGGACATTCCTACCTGATCAGCCAGTTCTTATCCCCGACTATGAACAACCGGACGGACGAATTCGGCGGATCACCTGAAAACCGCGCAAGATTTGCCAAATTAGTCATTGAGGAAGTACGTAAACAGGTTGGACCTTTCTATCCGATCTTTGTCCGCATCAGTGCTGACGAGATGATAGAAGGAGGAAACACCTTAGAGGATACCTTAGAGTACCTTCAGTACTTTGAGAAAGAGGTTGACGTATTTGACGTTTCCTGTGGATTAAATGGTTCCATCCAGTACCAGATCGACGCCAACTACCTTCCAGACGGATGGCGTTCTTACATGGCTAAGGCTGTAAAGGAGAAATATGGCAAGCCATGTATGACCGTTGGTAATATCCGTGA
>CAKRLN010000351.1 GCA_934359535.1 uncultured Lachnospiraceae bacterium | reverse complement strand
CCGCTGCTCTTTGGATCCGGTGTGATCACATCCACACCCTTCTTCACCAGATCATCCCAGTCTCTGATCCCTTTTGGATTTCCTTTCCGGACCAGGAAAACGATCGTTGAAGTATACGGTGCTGAATCATTGGAAAACTCATCGATCCAGCCTGAATCAATGAGTCCGGTCTTCTCGATCAGATCAATGTCATGCTCCAAGGCAAGTGTCACAACATCCGCGTTACAGCCTTCTACAACCGACCTTGCCTGACTTCCGGAGCCGCCATGGGACTGAATGACATTTACAGTCTCTCCATAAGTATCTTTATAATATTGTTCAAACAGTCCATTATACTGCTCATAAAATTCCCTTGTCGGATCGTAGGAGACATTCGTAATTGTAACCGTGCCATCCTCAGTTTTCTTCCCGCATCCCGGTAATATCAGCATGACTGCAAGAAGCCCCAACAGTATCCGCTTTTTCTTCATGTTCTATGTCCTTTATCTGCTTCCTGTTCCAACGCCATTTATACGGTAAAAAGCTGGGTGGAAAGGTATCTCTCTCCAGTATCCGGGAGCAGTACCACGATAGTCTTTCCTGCATTCTCCGGTCTTATTGCAAGCTCTGCGGCCGCATATAAAGCAGCTCCTGAGGAAATTCCAACAAGAAGTCCATCACTCTTTGCAACCTGTCTTGCATACTCGAATGCATCTTCATTCTCAACTGGAATGATCTCATCAAGAATGTCCCTGCGAAGCACCTTTGGAATGAATCCGGCTCCGATTCCCTGAATCTTATGTGGTCCCGGCTTTCCCCCGGAAAGCACTGCCGAACCTGCCGGTTCCACGGCAACAACTTTGACGTCCGGATTCTTCTCCTTTAAGCCAAGACCGGTTCCTGTAATGGTTCCTCCCGTACCGACCGATGCTACAAAGATATCGACCTTTCCATCGGTGTCTCTCCAGATCTCCTCCGCTGTTGTCACTCTGTGAATCTCTGGATTTGCTTCATTCTCAAACTGCTGTGGAATAAAAGCATTGCCATATTCCTCCTTCAGCTGTGCTGCACGCTCAATCGCTCCCTTCATGCCAGCTCGTCCCGGTGTAAGCACGATCTCTGCGCCAAGTGCTGTTACAATCTTGCGCCGTTCCACGCTCATCGTATCCGGCATCGTAAGGATCAGACGCAAGCCCTTTGCCGCTGCGACAAACGCAAGCCCGATTCCGGTATTCCCACTTGTTGGTTCAATAATTACCGTCTTATCATTGATCCTGCCATCACGGATGCCCTGCTCGATCATTGCCGCTGCAACACGATCCTTCACGCTCCCAAGCGGATTGAAGTATTCTAATTTGGCAACAATCTTTGCAGAAAGATTGTTCTGCTTCTCAAAATTGGTAAGCTCAAGCATCGGTGTATTTCCGATCAGCTCCGTTAGTTGTTTTGCAATCTTTGCCATATCCGTTCCACCCCTTTTTCTTCTGTTATCTTACTATAACTTTTATTTATGCTTCTTATATCCTACTAATGAGATATGATTTATATGAATTTCTTAGAATGTTACCACTTCCTTCCATATTTGTAAATACTTTTTTTGGAAAATTATTCATTTTTATGGTTACAGTTCACTCGTCAATCATAGAAGCAGCCTTTATGCTCGCATAGGAAGGCTGACTTCTATGTATTGACGAAGG
>CAKRLN010000350.1 GCA_934359535.1 uncultured Lachnospiraceae bacterium | reverse complement strand
ATTGAGTGGAAAATTTGACTTTTACTTATCCATCGCACACGACAAAGGGCTGTGTGCCCTTGTCAAGCGATGTAAGTGATCGAAAAACTACTTACCGGAAACAAAAATCTTGCCGATTATCTCGTGGACTGCGCGTTCATGGCACTATTCTGGCTTTTGCGGGTGTTGTTTCATTCGCTCTCTACGGCACAGTCCCACAAGGCAACCTTTGCCGTACTCGGCAACATCCGTAAGCAGGGGCTTGAAAAGCTCTCGCGTATGCCACTTGGTGATGTGCAGAGCCGTGGTTCCGGTGAGCTGAAAAATATTCTCGTCGAGCGTGTGGACAGCATCGAACCAACGCTTGCACACGCTATTCCTGAGATGAGTAGCAACGCTGCGGTTACGCTGGTGACATTGGTTTATCTGTTTATTATTGACTGGCGCATGGCACTGGCAAGCCTTATCACATTTCCGCTTGGTATGATTTTCTTCATGCTGATGATGGCGGGGTACGGCAAGAATTATGCCAGCACTGTGGCGGCAACGACCGCGTTGAACGACACGGCGGTTGAGTACATTGGCGGAATTGAGGTCATCAAAGTGTTTGGTAAGGCGAAAAGTAGCTACGAAAAGTTTGTTGCCACCGCGAAGGAATGTGCCAAAAGCTATATTGACTGGATGAATAAGAGCAACTTTTTCTTCACCTTTGCCATGAACATCATGCCTGCAACACTCCTAACCGTGCTTCCCGTCGGCGGATTTCTGATGAAAAACGGTACGCTGATGCCGGAGAAATTCGTCCTGATTCTCATTCTTTCAATGGGACTTATCCCCCCTATCATCGGCTGTATGAAGTTCACCGACGATCTTGCCAAGGTCGGAACGGTTATCGGTCAGGTGACGGACATTCTGACTGCGCCGGAGCTGTCTCGCCCGGAATCCGATGAGGAAATACCGCGGGGCAGTACCGTAGAACTGCGTGATGTTCACTTTGGCTACGGAGATACGGAAGTACTTCGCGGTATTGACCTCACCTTCCGTGAAGGGACGGTCAATGCGCTTGTCGGACCCTCGGGAAGTGGCAAATCCACCATCGCCAAATTGATCGCATCTTTCTGGGATGTGAACAGCGGCAGTATTACCGTCGGTGGCGCAGATATCCGGAGCATTTCGACGGAACACTACCATAGGCTTGTTGCATACGTGTCACAGGATAACTTCCTGTTTGACGATACCGTGCGTGAGAATATCCGTATGGGCAAACCCGACGCGACCGATGCTGAAGTCGAGCAGGTGGCGCGCGACTGCGGTTGTTATGAATTTATTATGGGTTTGGAAAACGGGTTTGATACGGTGGTCGGCAGTGGCGGCGGGCATCTTTCGGGCGGCGAAAAACAGCGTATTTCCATCGCAAGAGCAATGCTGAAAAATGCACCGATTCTCATTCTGGATGAGGCGACAGCGTTTGCCGACCCGGATAATGAGGTGAAAGTTCAGGCAGCATTTGCAAAACTTTCCAAGGGGAAAACCGTGATTATGATTGCACACAGACTTTCTTCTGTTACCGGTGTTGACCGTATCTTTGTTTTGCAGGATGGCGAAATCAGACAGGCAGGAAAACATGAAGAATTAAAAGATGCAGAAGGGCTGTATGCACACATGTGGAAAGCATACAATCAATCCGTAAGCTGGAAGGTAGGTGTGT
>CAKRLN010000349.1 GCA_934359535.1 uncultured Lachnospiraceae bacterium | reverse complement strand
AGGCGACACAGGCCGGACTGATTCAGCATTATACACGGATTGCAAGAAACACAAAGCTTCCAATCATCATGTATAATGTACCAGGAAGAACCGGCTGCAATCTGATGCCAGAGACCGTTGCGACATTATTTAAGAGTGAGCCAAACCTTGTCGGATTAAAGGAAGCAACCGGTAATCTTGCACAGGCATCGAAGACGATGAACCTGACAGACGGCAGGCTTGAGCTTTATTCTGGAGAAGATGGACTGGTTGTTCCGCTTATGGCAATCGGAGCTGTCGGAGTAATCTCTGTATGGAGCAATGTTGCACCACAGAAGGTGCATAAGATGTGTGAGAGCTTCTTTGCCGGTGATATCGAGACTGCAAGGAAATTACAGCTTGAGGCACTTCCGCTTGTCGATGCATTGTTCTCCGAGGTCAACCCGATCCCGGTTAAGACAGCCTTAAATCTGATGGGGAAAGAAGTAGGACCGCTTCGTTCACCACTCTGTGAGATGGGTGAGGAGAATAGAATGAAGCTTGCAGCAGCCATGAAGGAATATGGGATTTTATAGAAGCCTGTTAAGAAAAGAGAGGACAAAAGCAAAATGGTAAAGGCAATTATGAACGGATGCAATGGCAAGATGGGACAGTCCATCACAGCCATCTGCAAAGAAGATAAAGACATCGAGATCGTAGCAGGAATCGATCTCTACGATGGAATCAAGAATGATTATCCGGTTTTTACAAGCATTGATGCGTGCGATGTGGAAGCGGATGTCATCATTGATTTTTCCAATGCAAAGGCAGTGGATGCGCTGCTTTCCTATTCTGCAAAGAAAAACATTCCGGTTGTATTATGCACGACAGGGCTTTCTGAGGAGCAGCTCTCCGAGGTGGATAAGACAGCAGGCAAGGTTGCGGTACTCCGCTCAGCCAATATGTCGCTTGGAATCAATACCTTAATGGAGCTTTTAAAGAAAGCAGCACTTGTGTTTGCACCGGCGGGCTTTGACATGGAAATCGTTGAGAAGCATCATAACCAGAAGCTAGACGCTCCGAGTGGAACAGCACTTGCACTTGCAGATTCCATGAATGAGGCACTGGACAATGCCTATTCCTACAAATATGACAGAAGCAAAGAGCGCGTAAAGCGTGATTCACATGAGATCGGAATTTCCGCAGTGCGCGGCGGCAATATTGTCGGAGAGCATGAGGTTCTTTTCTGTGGACAGGATGAGGTCATTGAATTTAAGCATACAGCATATTCGAAGGCAGTCTTTGCCAAGGGTGCAGTAGAAGCAGCCAAATTCCTTGCCGGAAAGCCTGCCGGACACTATGATATGGCAGATGTGATTGCAGCAAAATAATATATGCATAACGGCTAAAAAATGCGCAAAAACAACTGCAAAACATACAAAAAGCACAATAAAAATATACAAAATGCACAACGAAAATTGACGAAAGAGCAAAAGGATGTTATAATAGTACTATGTTTTAACACATGGTACTATTTTTTTTATGTTGTAAAGAGGCTTTTGGAACATGAAACAATAAGCTTGATGCATAGCAGATTGTGACTTGCAAAGAGGGACAAAACATAGAAAATGGTTGTTTTAGGAATTGGGAGGATATCAATATGAAAAAGAGGAGAGTTGCAATACTTTGTGCTTCGCTTATGGCAGTGTCGGCAGTATTTGGCGGCTGTGGAAGCACGGCAAAGGAAGCAGGAGGAACTGAGTCTGCAGC
>CAKRLN010000348.1 GCA_934359535.1 uncultured Lachnospiraceae bacterium | reverse complement strand
AGCAGGCATTCTGCCACGGCCGGTCCTTAGCGACCGTATTTTGGTCGCTTAGTACCGCTGCACGTGGCAATATAGCGGAAGCGTGCCTGCGGTCACTTGTGGTTACACTACATGCGGTTGCTATAATTTTTGTATTTGCACATTCGGCAGAGCAGGGAAAGAAGAAGCATCGCAATGGCGGCGCCTGCTGTATCAATGCAGACATCACTGAAGCGTCCGCTTCTTCCCTGCACAAACAGCTGATGGAATTCATCCGTTGATGCATAGCAGAATACAAATAGAATGCAGGACAGATAACGGATCCGTTTCCACGGCATGCCATAAGTGCCAAACAAGATAAAGACAAGCACAGACAGAATCGCATACTCGGTCATATGGGCGCATTTGCGTACCGGATATTCGATTTTTCCGGCATATGCAGTAATGGTTTTCTCATCCCACTGCATATGTCCGAGCTTATTTACCGTCTCTACCGCAGCGCGGCTTACCTTCTCACTCAGTCCTGATGATTCCTTTGCCTGCTGCCCGGAAAAACCAAAGATTACACTCATCCAGAAGAGCACAACCGCTGTCGATATGATTCGGAATATCCATTTTTTCATCTCTAGCGTACTCCTTATTAATTCTGCCCTGAGAGCACCTCAAGTGCCTTCTGTATCTGGTTATCATAATCTACGGAATATTCTCCGCCATCGTCTCCGGTAAATTCATAATCCAGTGTAATGTCCGGTTCAATGCCGGCTCCATGGATATAGTTTCCATTCGGTGTAAAATATTTCGCAGTCGTAATCTTTATGGCATCTCCGTCGGATAACGGATAAATGGTCTGAACAATGCCTTTTCCAAAGGTTTTTGTTCCAATTAAGGTGCCATATTGATAATCCTTGATTGCACCGGCAAAAATCTCCGATGCACTGGCGCTGTTTCCATCGACAAGCACCGCGATCGGCATATCAAGATACGTGTCACCGCTTGAGGTAAAGTCCTGACGGTTTCCATATTTATCCTCCGTATATACAACCGTTCCTTCTGGAAGAATATCATCTAAAATCTGAACAACCGCAGTAACAAGACCGCCACCGTTTCCACGGACATCAAAGATAAACGCTTTAGCCCCCTGATCTTTCAAGGTCTGCAATGCACTTTCAAACTGTGCCGCCGTATTCGTCTGGAATTCGGAAATCTGGATATATCCGGTGTTGTCCGGAAGCATCTGGCTTGAAACACTCGGAAGCTCCACATTTTTTCGTTCCACATCAAATTCTAACGATTCTCCGGTGGACGGACGGTAGACAGAAAGGTGAACTCTCGTTCCCTCCTCACCCCGGATCAGCTTGACAAATTCACTTAATTCCAGAGATGTTGCATCTGTTCCATCTGCCGAAAGAATGATATCATCTTTTTTTAATCCAGCCTCTTCTGATGGTGTTCCCTCATAAATCTTTGTAATAGAAACCTGCATGGTATCCTTATCCTGTGCCAGTGCAGCTCCAATTCCATAGTAGGTTCCGGATGTGCTTACCTGAAGCTCCTTATATTCCTCCGGCGTATAATATACCGAATACTTATCACCCAGACCGTTCACCACACCTGCAAGCAGGCCATCCTGTACCTGATCAACATCATAATCCTCGTAATAATAAAGATCCATGTAATTGGTAAGCTCACTGACCTTATCTACCGTATCCTTATCAAGCACCGTTGTATTTTCAATCTTTGTGGCTCCACGGCCTCCTATGACAA
>CAKRLN010000347.1 GCA_934359535.1 uncultured Lachnospiraceae bacterium | reverse complement strand
CACGTGCAGCGGTACTAAGCGACCAAAATACGGTCGCTAAGGACCGGCCGTGGCAGAATGCCTGCTTATTATTTTGTACTCACAGTACATGTTCGCTTTACTTTCTATGAGTTTCGCAATCGCCTATATAGATTCGGGTGTCAAAAGGTAGCGCACGACTTAGTCGATGTCAAATTGAATTTCACCTTTTGACACCCAAATCCTATAAAGTATCCAGAAGCTCCTCAAAGCATACCCCGTCTGCAAGTGGAAGCTCCATCTCGATTGACCTTTCGATACACCGCTTAATAAACCCGGACGCTTTCTTCACCGACCCGGTAAACTCTGCCTGATTGACTGCATCGGCGGCAACGATCGCAGAAAAAATATCCCCGGTTCCAGGTCTTGAGCTTCCAACCTTTTTCGTACGTAAAAGTGCCTCCCCCTTCTCCTTTTCATAACAGAAATTTGCTACATACGTTTTCTGCGGAATTCCAGTGATTACAACCTTGTCCGGGCCAAGATCGGCAAGCTTCTTTGCAAGTAAAAGAAGCTCTTTTCTATTCCAGTTCTCCTTATAAGGAGTATCTGTCAGAATGCATGCCTCCGTCACATTTGGCACCACAATATCCGAAAGGCGTACAAGCCTTTCCATCTTTTTGCACATTTCCTGCGTATAGGTCGCATATGCCTTTCCGTGATCCCCCATCACCGGGTCCACGATAACAATCGTTTTTTCCGTCCGGAAATCCTGTATAAAACGGCTTACAATCTCGATCTGCTCTGCTGAGCCTAAAAATCCGCTTAAAATTCCCTCAAATGTAAGCCCTAAATGCTTCCACTCATCCGCATAAGCTGGCATATCCGCGGTATAATCCGTATAGAAAAAATGCTCATAGCCTGAATGATTGGAAAAAATCGATGTCGGCATAGCACAGCACTGTACCTTTCGTGCCGATATGATCGGAAGCTGCACGGCAATCGAGCATCTTCCGAATCCCGTAAAATCATTAATCAGTGCAATTTTTTTCTGACGGTTGTGATTATCCATGGTATCTTATTCCTTCTTGATCTGTTTATTTATTTCTATCATACACGAATGATACCCCCAAACTCAATACTATTTTCCATCAGATAAAACAGGAAAATTCCCTCTTTTTTTGCTTTTCCACATTAACACATTAAAATTTTTGTCTAATTTTTGTTGATTTTAAGTAGAATACATGTATAATCATGGTAGGGTCGTTACTCTAATTACAAACGAAAGGAACAAGGTAATTAAAATGGCAGAAATCAATTTAAGCAAGTATGGCATTTCCGGAACTACTGAGGTTGTTTACAATCCTTCCTATGAAATGTTATTCGAGGAAGAAACAAAACCAGGACTGGATGGCTATGAGAAAGGTCAGGTCAGCGAGCTTGGCGCAGTTAACGTTATGACTGGTATCTATACTGGACGTTCACCAAAAGACAAATACATCGTTGTAGACGAGAATTCCAAGGATACCGTTTGGTGGACTTCTGACGAATATAAAAACGACAACCACCCTGCAACAAAAGAAGCATGGGCAGCTGTCAAGGATATTGCAATCAAAGAGCTTTCCAACAAGAAGCTTTTTGTTGTAGATGCATTCTGCGGTGCAAACAAGGACACACGTATGGCAATCCGTTTCATCGTTGAGGTTGCATGGCAGGCTCACTTCGTAACAAACATGTTCATCAAGCCAACCGCTGAGGAGCTTGAGAACTTTGAGCCAGATTTCGTTGTTTACAATG
>CAKRLN010000346.1 GCA_934359535.1 uncultured Lachnospiraceae bacterium | reverse complement strand
GGAAATACACATAGCTCCATGGATAAAGGTTTCAATCTCCAGATCATCCGGGATACGTTCCCGGATTTCTTTGATTTCCTTTAAGGAGAGCTCGCGCGCAGATACAACACGGGAGGCTCCCTGATCGTACCAGAACTGATAGGTTCCATAGTTGGTATTATTCGCCTGTGTGCTGACATGGCGTTCGATTTCCGGGCAGACCTCTTTTGCGATCATAAATACTCCCGGATCTGAAATGATAAGTGCATCCGGACGATCCGGCTTCAGCTCATTTAACTCTTTAAAATACTGACGCACACCGTCAAGATCATAGTTGTGTGCAAGGATATTTGCAGTCACATATACCTTTACCCCATGCTCATGTGCAAATTTAATCCCCTCTGCCATCTCCTCCATGGAAAAATTCTTTGCCTTCGCACGGAGTCCGAATACCTCGCCTCCGATATAGACGGCATCTGCTCCAAAGATGACTGCAACCTTTAATACCTCAAGACTGCTGGCTGGTACCAGCAATTCGATCTTTCTCATAGTTTTTCCTCTCTTCTCATTCCTTCACGGAATCTTTCTTTGTGCTGACTGTGATTCCATCTCCGATCGGCAATACTGCAGTCACAAGATCATCACGGTGTGTCAGCTCATACAGATATTCCCGCATGCGCTTATAGATTGTGCGGTTTCTTCTTGTCACTGCAAAATGCGATTCGATAATGTCCCCATCCTGCAGTACATTATCGGATACAAGCACGCCTCCGTTTTTTAAAAGTCTTATGATATCCGGCATAAAATGGATATACTGTCCTTTTGCTGCATCCATAAAGATCAGATCATACGGCTCTTTTAGTGTCTTTAACACATCTGCGGCATCGCCCTCGATGAGTGTGATCTGCCCTTCTTTTCCCGCGCGCTTAAAGTTCTCCTTTGCAATCGGGATCCGCTTGTCATAATTTTCTATCGTGGTAATCTCACATGGCACCGGATCATATTCTGCCATCAGGATTGCAGAAAAACCGACTGCGGTTCCAACCTCAAGAATCCGCATCGGTTTTTGCATTGCCAGCAGTAATTTCAAAAAGCTCTGCATCTCTTTCCGAATAATCGGAACATAAGAATCCAGAGCTTCTCTTTCTATGATATCGAGCATTTCTGTATTGCCCTGATCCAGTGAATTAATGTAGGTAACCAGACGTTCATCTACTACCAAATTCTATTCTCCTGTCTCTTTCTATGATTTCCTATTCCGTAGTCTCCGTATCCTGTTCTGTGTCCTGTGCCATGACAACGATCATCTCCTTCGGCGTCATAGAGGTATTTAACGTATAGGTCCCGGAACAGATACGGTTGTTATAGGCCGAGAGGGCAAGCTGCAAGCAAAACAGCTTTGCATCCCTTACAAGCCCCTTCTGGCAAAGCAGCTGTCCAAGCTCCTTTCCGGACATGCCATCTGTGACGGTCACAAGCACATCTGTGCCTGGTTTTTCGTCTATCGCACTCTCGGTAAAAACGCGGTATCCGAAATCATATGCAGTTGTACCAACCCGTATAAATGCATAGATGATCAGCAGAAGGATCATAAGCGAAAAGGCAATTTTCAAAAATCGAAACAGCACTTTGTTCATATTCATAAGATTCTCCCGGAATTAAACTTCCATAATGATCGGCATGATCATCGGACGTCTCTTGGTCTCTTTCCATACGAAATCGCCAAGTGCATCCTTTACCTCAGTCTTGATCTTGCCCCAGTCTGTGATGTTATGGTCCATGCAATACTCCATGGT
>CAKRLN010000345.1 GCA_934359535.1 uncultured Lachnospiraceae bacterium | reverse complement strand
AGACGGGAGAGCTCCGGACAACGGCAAAAAGCTCACACTGCTTTTTGAGCCGTTCCGGTAAGCCGATTTCCTTAAAGCGGACCTACCCGGAATTAGATACGAAATTTTTTGAAATGAAGGATAATGAGTAATGATACCAGAGAGATTAAAACAGTTAAGAGAGAAAATGGCAGAGAGAAACATTGCCATCTATGTTGTTCCAACGGCTGATTTTCATGAGTCAGAGTATGTAGGAGAGCATTTTAAAGCGAGAAAATTTATCACAGGCTTCAGCGGCTCAGCAGGAACTGCGGTCATTACAATGACGGAGGCAGGACTTTGGACGGACGGAAGATATTTCGTCCAGGCAGGAGAGCAGTTAAAGAATACAACGGTAACACTCTTTAAGATGGGAGAAGAAGGTGTCCCTACCGTTAATGAATATATTGGCCAGACGCTAAAAGAGGGAGAGTGCATTGGCTTTGACGGACGCGTGGTAAACGGTGCATGGGGCAGGGAGTTTCTTGCAATTGCTGAAAAGAAGCATGGTTCCCTTTATGTGAAGGAGGATCTGATTGATCTGATCTGGAATGACCGCCCGGCACTTTCAAAAGAACCGGTTACAATCCTTTCTGGGAAATTTGCCGGTAAGAGTGCGAAGGAGAAGCTTGCTGATGTTCGAAAGGCAATGGAGGAGAAAGGGGCATCCCTGCACCTTCTGACCTCCCTTTATGATATTGCATGGCTTTTAAATGTGCGCGGAAATGATATCAGCTATGTTCCGGTTGTGTTATCCTACCTTGCATTGACGAGGGAGAGCTGCATCTGGTTTGTACAAAAGAGTGCGCTTTCCGATGAAGTGAATGCTTACCTGAAAGAGATTGGTGTTACCGTCCGTGACTATGAGGAATTTTATGACTATGCAGCAAAGATTCCGGCTGACACAGCGATTTTAATGAATGCGGCAACAGTCAATTACCGGATTACAAGCAGCATCGATAAGAGCTGTAAGATTATGGATGAATTAGAGCCGACCACGCTTATGAAATGTATCAAAAACCCGGTCGAGGTGGATAATACAAGAAACGCACATGTGAAGGATGCCGTAGCAATGTGCAAGTTTATGTACTGGCTGAAAAATAACATCGGAAAGATTCCGATGACTGAGATTTCTGTTTCCGATTATCTTGCCGGTCTTCGCGCAAAGCAGGAGGGATTCCGTGATTTGAGCTTTGATACAATCTCTGCCTATGCGGAACATGGTGCAATCTGCCATTATTCGGCAACACCGGAGACGGACAAGGAGTTAAAGCCGGAAGGACTTTTACTTGTGGATTCCGGCGGACATTATGATGAAGGAACGACTGACATCACAAGAACATTTGCACTTGGACCACTGACCGATGAGATGAAACGTGACTTTACCCTGGTGTGCAGATCGAATATAAATCTTGCAAATGCCAGATTTTTATACGGATGTACCGGACAGAACTTAGATATTCTTGCAAGAGGACCGTTATGGGAGCTTGGCATGGATTATAAGCATGGTACCGGACATGGGGTTGGCTATCTTTTAAATGTGCATGAAGGTCCAAACGGCTTCCGCTGGAAAACGGTTGCCGAGCGGAATGACCGCGCAGTGTTTGAGGAAGGCATGATTACGACCGATGAGCCAGGACTTTATATTGAAGGAAAATACGGAATCCGTACGGAAAACGAGCTTGTCTGCCGTACCGGGGAGAAGAACGAATACGGACAGTTTATGTATTTTGAGAATATTACATATGTGCCGATCGACCTTGATG
>CAKRLN010000344.1 GCA_934359535.1 uncultured Lachnospiraceae bacterium | reverse complement strand
CTACTATCCTTTCACTTTGCATCTAACGAATCCATTCCTGTCAGACTATCCTGCCCGCTTCCACCACCGCGGACTCTCTGTGAGAAATCATCTGAAGTACTACTTTCGCTCTTTGATTTTGTCTATGAAGTTCTCAGTTCTTTAACTTGATGTTAGTTTAACTTATTAAAGTGCTGCTGTCAATACCTAATTTTCATTTTTTTTGATTTTTTTTCTGCTACTTCACAAGATTAAACTCTTGAATCGTACCATTCACAAAATCCATTGCATTGTCAAGCGTGGTCTTACTGATTGCTGCAAGTGCTTCTTCTGTAAAAAATGCCTGATGGGATGTTACAATTACATTCGGGAAAGATAACAGTCTTGCCGTCACGGATGATTCCAAAATATCTGCGGAACGGTTCTCAAACACATTTTCACGCTCCTCCTCATACACATCAAGTCCGACACCGTGGAACTTATGATTGCGGATTCCCTGGATCAGATCATTGGTATCGACAAGCTCACCGCGTGATGTATTGACGAGCACAACATCATCCTTCATCTTTGCAATCGTGTGTGCATTGATCATATGATAGTTCTCATCCGTAAGCGGGCAGTGAAGCGATATTAAATCTGCTTCGCTTAGTACTTCCCCAAGCTCCTTGTATTCAATAAAATCCAGATTCTTATTCGGATATTTATCATAGGCAATGACCTTCATGCCAAATCCATGACAGATCCGCGCCATCGCTGCACCAATTTTTCCAGTTCCGATAATTCCTGCTGTTCTGCCGTAAAAGTTCAGACCCATCAGTCCGGCAAGACAGAAATTATTCTCCCGCACCTTGATATACTCTTTATGGATTCTCCGGTTGACACTCATGGCAAGTGTCATTGCATGCTCTGCAACAGCCTCCGGGGAATATCCCGGAACACGCAGTACCGTCATCTGAAGCTCTGCTGCCTTTTTCAGATCCACATTATTAAAACCAGCACACCGCATCAGTACAAGCTTTACACCCTTGCCGGAAAGAACCTCGAGTGTCTCGGTTCCAAGATCTGAGCTTACAAATGCACAGACTGCATCGTACCCATCCGCAAGCTGCGCTGTCTTTGGAGAAATATCGGTATCCAGATACTCAATCTCAATATCCGGGTAGTTTTTGTGCTCCTTCTCAAAGGAATCAATATCATAAGGCTTTGCGTCATAAAAAAGGATTCTCATTTTTTGTACCTCCATACTGGTTCTAGTGTTCCCCGGCAGACAGCAGTTCTATACATGGCTGCCAGCTATTTCCTTGTTCTATGGTAGGAATATAACATATACTGCGAAAAAGTGCACGTTGTATTTCCAACTTTTTTCATTTGTTCCTGTTTTCATACAACAGAAATGCATGATCCATCGGACCACTTCCCTTTCCGAGATCAAGCATAGCAGAAAGCGCACCGGTAATATACTGTTTTGCAAAGTCTACAGCCCCAGGAATCGTCATTCCCTTCGCAAGCCCTGTCGCAATTGCACTCGATAAAGTACAGCCTGTTCCATGCGTATTCGGATTATCTACCCGCTTTCCAGAGAACCATTGCATTCCATCATTCGTCAAAAGCAGATCATTAGCGGTATTTACCTGATGACCACCCTTTAAAAGCACATTGCAGTGATAGGTTTCATAAATAAGCTCTGCTGCACGTACCATTTCCTCCTCTGACGTTACCGGAATTCCTGCTAATACCTCTGCTTCCGGGATATTTGGCGTGATCAGATCGGCAAGCGGAAGAAGCTCCTTTGTCAGAGCGGATACTGCATCCTCCTCCAAAAGTCTTGCCCCGCTCGTTGCTACCATCACTGTGTCGACTAC
>CAKRLN010000343.1 GCA_934359535.1 uncultured Lachnospiraceae bacterium | reverse complement strand
CTCCTGGTCTGCACTCATTTTATGCGAAATTCATATATCCATTATTGTATCACAGACCCATGGAAAAAACCATACACCTTTTCTGCTGCCTGGCGGTTCATGGACTCCGTATCGCAAAGCTCCTCGACCGTCGCATTTCTTATGCTTTCAAGTGACTGGAAACGCTTCATAAGCGCCTTTCTTCTCGCTGGTCCGATTCCTTCAATATCGTCAAGCACCGAGTGTACCTGGGACTTCGACCTTAAGGATCTATGATATTCAATTGCAAACCGGTGTGCCTCATCCTGAATCCTTGTAATCAGCTTAAAGCCTTCCCCATGTGTGTCAATCGGGATCTCCACATTATTATAGTAAAGCCCTCTCGTCCGGTGGTTGTCATCCTTGACCATGCCGCAGACTGGAATATGAAGTCCAAGCTCCTTTAGCACCTGCAAGCAGACATTCACCTGTCCACGGCCGCCATCCATCATGATAATATCCGGGAAACGGTGGAAGGATGCTGTCTCCTCCTCTTTTTCCTTCGCAAAAATCTCTTCCTTTTCCTTCATTCCATGCGTAAAACGCCTTGTAAGCACCTCATGCATGGAGGCATAATCATCCGGGCCTGTCACTGTCCGGAGCTTAAACTTACGGTAATCGCTGCGCTTTGGCTTGCCCTTTTCATAAACAATCATGGAGCCGACCGTCTCAAATCCGTTGATGTTCGAAATATCATATGCTTCCATGCGGTTTAGATTCTTCATGCCAAGCAGTCCCTCAATCTCCTTTACTGCTCCGATCGTCCTTCCTTCCTCGCGCTTGATTTTCTCCTTGTCCTGGCTTAAAACAAGCTGCGCATTTTTCTCTGCAAGCTCGACGAGCTTTTCTTTCATTCCCTTTTGTGGAATCCGGATATAGACCTTTTTCCCACGCTTTTTCGTAAGCCACTCCTCCAGAACCGGAATATCATCAATCTCTGCCTGCAGCATGATTTCCCTAGGGATAAACGGCGTCCCGGAATAGAACTGCTTTAAAAATTCCCCAAGAATCTGACGGATTGATTCTTCTGTTCCGACACGCACGTGGAAATGGTCCCTTCCGATCAGCTTGCCACTCCGGATAAAAAACACCTGTACAACCGCATCGGTATCATCGGCTGCAACCGCAATTATATCCTTATCCTCCCCATCACTCGCCGTGATCTTCTGCTTCTGTGCGATCTGGCTGACGCTGTTTAAAAGCTCCCGGTACTCGATTGCACGCTCAAACTCCATCGCATCCGATGCCTTTTGCATTTTCTCCGTAAGCTCTGCGATAACCGGGCGGTAATTTCCATTTAAGAATTCAAGTATCCCGGAAATTTTTTTGCGATAATCCTCCTTTGAAATATAGCCCATGCACGGTGCCTCACACTGATGGATATGGTAATTTAAGCATGGACGTTCCTTTCCAATATTCTTTGGCAGATTCCGGCTGCAGGTACGGATGCCATAAAGCTTATTGATCAGCTCGATTGTATCCTTTACCGCGCCGGCACTTGTATACGGTCCGAAATAGCGCGAACGGTCTTTTTTCATTTCACGTGCAAACAGCACTCTTGGATAGTCTTCCCCAACCGTTACTTTAATATAAGGATAAGTTTTGTCATCCCGGAGCATCGTGTTATATTTCGGGCAGTGCTCCTTGATCAGATTGCATTCTAAGACAAGTGCCTCAAGCTCGGAATCGGTAATAATATATTCAAAGCGCGCAATGTGCTCCACCATCTGCTTTTTTTTGATGCCCTCATCATGGCTTGGCTGGAAATACTGGCGGACACGCTTTTTAAGGCTCACTGCCTTGCCAATGTAAATGATTGCATCGGATGCATCGTGCATGAT
>CAKRLN010000342.1 GCA_934359535.1 uncultured Lachnospiraceae bacterium | reverse complement strand
GAGAGACGAGCAGATGGACGAGCCAATGAGAGACGAGCAGATGGACGAGCCAATGAGAGACGAGCAGATGGACGAGCCAATGAGAGACGAGCAGATGGACGAGCGACGAAACACCGACCATGACCCGAGCAGAAGGACCAGCAGACCAGCGGAGAGGAATAGGCGACGAGCGATGCACGACCAGACGGATGATCAGACGCACGAGTGACATGACCCGAACATATGGACGAGCGACGAACGAGCAGACAGACCAGCGGCAGAGTAGCAGATAGACCAGTGATGCACGAACAGATGGACCAGTGATGCACCAACAGATGGACCAGTGATGCACCAACAGACAGACCAGCGACGCACCAACAGACAGACCAGCGACGCACCAACAGACAGACCAGCGACGCACCAACAGACAGACCAGCAGGCAGAGCAACGGCGGACCAATGGCAGAGCAACAGGCAAACGAGCGGCAGGAAAGACGAGGAGACAGACAAGCGGTGCATGAGTAGCAGATCGACGACCATGGCCAATGACGCACGAACAGCAGACCACCAACGGATGAGCAAGCCAGCGACCATGACCCGAGCAGACAGACTGGTGACAGAACAGCAGACAGGAAAGCAACGGGCAGAGCAACGGGCAGAGCAACGCGCGACGAACGAGCAGATGCACGAGCGGCCATGACCAACGACGGATCGGTGAAAGACGAGTGGCAGACCAACCACGGGGCAGCGACCACGACCCGAGCAGCTGGACGAGGAGACAGACCAACGACGAACGAACAGACAGACCCGTCAGAGACTCGTGAGAGACTCGTGAGAGACTCGTGAGAGAGAGGAGTGACGGACCAGCGACAAGCAAACCTGACTCGAACAGACGCACGAGCAGATGGATGAGCGATGGATGAGCGATGCACGAGCAGACGGACGAACAGATGGATGAGCGATGGATGAACGATGCACGAGCAGACGCACGAGCAGATGGATGAGCGATAGACCGGTGACCCTGAACAGGTACAGGACAGCGACAGCCAGTGATGGACAAGCAGACAGACCAACGATACATCAGCGACGGACCAGCAGCGACGGGCCAGCAGACAGACGAGTGACAAGAAAGCGACGGGCCAACAGACAGACAAGCAGGCGGAGCAACGGGAGAGCAACAGGCAGAGCAACGGCCATGGCCAACGACGGACGAGCAGCAGACCAGCAGAAAGAGGAACAGGCAGACGAGTGACGCACGAGGGATGCACGAGGGATGCACGAGGGATGCACGAGGGATGCACGATCAGCGACCCTGACCAACGGCCATGACCCGAGCAGACCAACAACAGACCAGTGACAGACCAGTGACAGACCAGCAACAGACCAGTGACGGACCAGCAACAGACCAGTGACAGACGCACGAGCAGACGCATGAGCGATGGACCGGTGACAGGAAAACAACGGACGAGCAGACAGACAAGGAGCAAACAACACCTCATGCAACTTCATTCCCGAAGCCTCATCTTCACTCGTCGTCGACATCAGCAATCAGTACGCAATCGGCACGAAGTCATCTCGATCTCCCACTCATGCAATGAGCATACAACACCACCTCGTCTAATTTCACTCTTGAAACCTTCTCTCCATACATCACCGACAGCGCGCAAGCACCACTCAATCATTTCGATCTCGTACTCATGCAAAGAGCAACCATTAACCCTTCACACGATAACCTTCTTGTAACCTCCTCTTCACTCATCACCGACATCACGTAATCACCACACGTATGCACTGCGCAGCCATACTCTCCACTCTGCAGCCCTTCACAATCATAACCAATAGCCTCTTTCTCTCCGCGCATGCAGAACTGAGGAAACCACGATGGAAGGGT
>CAKRLN010000341.1 GCA_934359535.1 uncultured Lachnospiraceae bacterium | reverse complement strand
CCCTTGGGGGCTTTCTTGGCTGTACAATTTACTATGTTGGAAAACGAATCAGGAGCAGACACCATGGCATTCGGAAAAAGAAAGCGTAACCGCTTTAAATTTACAGAAAAAAAGCATTCGAAAAAAGGGATATTTGCGACGGTGCTTGGAGCAGCACTTGTAGCTTTATATTTTGCATTTGTAGTACTTGCATTCCGTTCAGACGGCACGCTTTCCATGTATTTTGGAAGCGCAGGTGTGCTTGCTGTATTTGGAGTCATTTTTGATCTTGTACTTGCAGCTGGAAGCTTAAAAGAAGAAAATTCTTTCCCATTCTTTCCGAGACTGGCACTTGTGCTTGCACTCATAGCGGCCGTGTGCTGGCTCGGTACATATATTATGGGGATCGTGTTATAAATGTAACAAAATAAAAAGGCGGGTGGCAGAATGGAACGATATCAAACAGTATATCTGGACAAAATAAAAGAAGGCAATGAAGAGAGGAAGGAACGTCTTTCGCTTGTGATGGAGCGGATCGGGGAGCTTTCGAAGAATCCGGAGGTTTTAGAGCCGTATGCATCCTTTTACAGACAGGCAGCAGACTACCTTCTTCTTTTATATTCCGTATACAAAAAGGCAGAGGATGGATCGCTTGCCGGGATTAGTGAAAAGGAGGGACGCGCCTTAAATGAGGCACTTTATTCGGATATCAAAAAGGCACAGTATGAGACAAGCTTTTTGAATCCAGTCTATGCAAAGAATGTGCTTGGAGCAGAGTATGGAGCGGTGCTTAGTGCACTTTTTGCATCGATCCGGGGAGCAGTTCCTTCGGTATTTGAAGGAAATTCGCTTTTTCTTTGTATCTATGCAGAGCAGTTTGTGGAGCTGCATATGGAGTTTATGGATGAAAAAACGCTGACTGTGGATGCATTAAAGGAGTGTGGACATTCGTTCTGGCATGACTATTCGGAGGTGTTTAATGAGGATGCCGTAAACCGTCTTGTTGACCCGGATTACGATTATTATACCGGGCTTGTCATGAATTCGGATTTATCGGATCTTTGCTATCTGTACCGTTATGGCTTTTACATCAGTGAAAATGAGACTGGGATTGCACAGTTTCTTCTAGGGCTGCCGGAGGAAAAGCTGCAGGCGATGGCGGACACGTTTACGGAAGGCTACCGGATCGGCTTTGAGGTGACTGGAAAAGACCTTAGCATTAAGGAGACCGTCGAGATCCGTTATCCGATCGGCTTTGAGCGCATGGTGTGCCTTGCGGTAAAGAACTTTGAACGGCTGCATCTGCGCCCGGTTATGAAACCGTTTTCTACGGAGGCAAATAAGCAGTATACGTATGACCACAGGGAGGATATGGCACTTTATGTGGATAAGGCGCTTGTGGAGCGTCAGCTTGAGGTGTACCGCACTGCATTTGAACATCAGAAGGAAAAAGCAGCACGCTACGCAGGACCTGCGGTGTTTGAAGTGTTCGGGGAGGAACCATTTTCTCCGGTGCAGAAGGAGGAAGCACAGCATTTTGATGAGAAACAGCAGCAGCTTATGGTGTATAGGAAGCGGGAATACAGCCAGATTGTAAACCAGTATATCAAGGGCGAGGAGCGCAGCTTTACGATCATTTCTTATCCGGTTCCAGAGATTGGGGACAAGTTTGCGGAAATTTTCGCAGAAACGGTACGGATTAATACGCTTGATTATAAGCTGTATCAGACGATGCAGCAGAAGCTAATTGATGTGCTTGACACTGCAGAGCGTGTCCATATCAAGGGAGCAGGTGCAAATAAGACGGATCTTTATGTGACTACGTATCCGCTTACCGATCCAAAGAAGCAGACCTCCTTTGAAAACTGTGTGGCAGATGTCAATATTCCGGTCGGTGAGGTGTTTACG
>CAKRLN010000340.1 GCA_934359535.1 uncultured Lachnospiraceae bacterium | reverse complement strand
GAAGATCCAGGAGCTAGAACGCGAGATGGAGGCAGCGGATTTCTGGAATGATCCAGTTGTCTCACAGAATAAAATGAAGGAGCTGAAAAGCTTAAAGGATGATGTGCAGACGTATGCAGCACTTGCCGGGCAGTATGAGGACATTGAGACGATGATCGAGATGGGATATGAGGAAAATGATGCCTCTTTGATTCCAGAGATTGATGAAATGCTGCAAAGCTTTATCCAGACCTATGAGGCGATCCGGATGAAGACACTGTTATCCGGAGAGTATGACAGGGATAATGCAATCGTGTCATTGCATGCCGGCGCGGGAGGAACAGAGTCCTGCGACTGGGCGCAGATGCTCTACCGCATGTATTCCAAATGGGCAGATAAGAAGGGCTTTGCCCTTGAGGTGCTTGATTCCTTAGACGGTGAGGAGGCTGGAATAAAATCCATCACCTTCCAGGTCAACGGAGAAAATGCATACGGTTATCTGAAATCCGAAAAAGGAGTGCACCGGCTGGTACGTATTTCACCGTTTAACGCGGCTGGAAAACGCCAGACATCCTTTGTATCCTGCGATGTCATGCCGGATATCGAGGAGAATATTGATATTGAAATAAATGATGATGAGATCCGTGTCGATACGTACCGTTCGAGCGGAGCCGGTGGACAGCATATCAACAAAACCTCATCGGCAATCCGTATCACGCATCTTCCAACCGGAATTGTTGTTCAGTGCCAGAACGAGCGTTCACAGCACATGAATAAGGATAAGGCAATGCAGATGTTAAAGGCAAAGCTGTATATGTTAAAGCAGCAGGAAAATGCCCAAAAAGAGGCAGATATCCGTGGCGAAGTGACGGAGATCGGCTGGGGAAACCAGATCCGTTCTTATGTTATGCAGCCGTATACGATGGTAAAGGATCACAGAACTGGTGTGGAATCCGGCAATGTGGATGCAGTAATGGATGGTGCCATTGATCCGTTTATCAATGGCTATTTAAAGTGGCTTTCTCTTGGATGTCCGAAGAATATGGGAGGAGATAATGAGTAAGTCACAGATTATATGGCTTGTGATTCTGCTTTTACTACTGGCGCTGTCTGTGGCAGCGCTTGTTGTATATCAGAAGATCCGGAGGAAGATCATGGATTTTTCCGAGGCGGCATTTGGAACAGCGGATCTGGCACAGGGACTGAAAATGCAGGCAGATGAGCTTTCCGAGCAGCCGAGATCAGTTTCCGCCATGACGAGGCTTATGGAGCCGCAGATCATGCGGGATTTTCCTGATTTTTCCTGGCTGAAATTTAAGGCGGAGGCAGAAAATACGCTGACATCAGCACTTCTTGCCATAGCGGAAGCATCCACAAATGGATTGCATGGGGTATCCGAAGCCATAAAAGAGCAGGTAAGCGGAATCATCGCAGATAACCGTGCAGCAGGGGTAAAAGAGGTATACCGGAATATCCGGATTCACCAGACAGAGATTGCTAATTATACAAAAAGCCATGGAAAATGCGTCATAACGGTACAGAGCGCACTTGAATTTTATCATTATAAGGAAAAGGAGGGCTCACTGACCGAGGGAGAGAGGGAGCGGAAAACGCAGACCAAATACAACCTCCTTCTTGTATACATACAGGACGCAGACGAAGCAGGCGGCAATGCCATCGGCACAATCTGCCCGAACTGTGGCGCACCGGTCAAAAATCTTGGGAATATGGTCTGTGAATACTGTGGCTCTGCGATCACACCGGTCAACAATAAGGTCTGGTCATTCGAAAAATTCGAAGAAGTTGACTATCATCATGTATCCTGACAGCAATTGTTTAAAATTGGTATATAGGCAATTGCGAAACTCACAGAAAGTAAATTGAACATGTACTGTGAGTACAAAATAATAAGCAGGTGCTTCAGAG
>CAKRLN010000339.1 GCA_934359535.1 uncultured Lachnospiraceae bacterium | reverse complement strand
GTATTGTGGGATGCAATTACGCTGACAATTGTTGTATCCAGATGTGTCATAATATCGACATTCGGATTCTTTGCAAGCTCCAGATCGCTGACCTTAATCGTGTCACCTAATCTCAGATCTCCACAATCAATATCAATCTTATCAACCAGGTCCTCTGGAAGTGCTTTATAGGAAATCTCCTCTAGCATCTGCTCTAAGACACCCTCCATAACCTTCTCTTTGTTGTGAAGAACGATCTCTGCTACCGAGTGTACCTTCTCACCGCTTACCAATGCCTGGAAATCCATCTCAACGATCTGTCTTTTCAGTGCATCATAATCCAGCTCCTTGATCAGAACATCGTATTTCTGTCCTTCTACCTCCAGCATGATCTGACTGCCCTTCATGCACTCACGCTGAATTCTCTCGGCTTCCTTCCTCTCAATCTTTAAAAGAATTGAGCCTTCGATCTCTTTCCCGAAAAGATTACCAGTTACATAGCCTTCTCTTCTCAGTTTTTTTGCCTTTGTTTCCTTGTCTCTTTTTTGTGCTTTTAAAGTATTCATTTATCTTTTCCTCCATGCATCAAAAATTAAGAACACAGGGATGTTTGCGGAATGTCATTCCTTTTTCCAAATGGCGTTTCGTTTCTCTCGTTCCAAAGGATGTTATAGTCCTTTTTCCTTTCAAATTCAAGAGAAATAATGACAAAAAAAGTGCCGCACTGGCACTTTTTTCTAGCTAATTTTAGGCTTGATTTTTACTGGATTGCATCAAGTGCGCCCGCAATATCTGCGATCAGATCCTCTTTATCCTCCAGGCCAAGGCTGATACGGATCAGCTCTGCCGGTACCCCAGCCTCCTTCAGCTGTTCATCCGTCATCTGTCTGTGCGTAGAGGTTGCCGGATTCAGGCAGCATGTTCTTGCATCTGCAACGTGTGTCTCGATTGCCCCAAGCTTCAGGTTCTTCATAAAGGTGGAAGCAGCCTCCCGTCCCCCCTTCAAACCGAAGGAGACAACCCCACAGCCGCCGTTTGGCAGATACTTCTTCGCTCTCTCATAATATTTATTCGACGGAAGTCCCGGATAGTTCACATAGGCAACCTTTGGGTGGTTTTCCAAAAATTCTGCAACTGCCTGTCCATTCTCCACATGCTTCGGCATACGGCAATGCAGAGATTCTAACCCAAGATTCAGGATAAATGCACTCTGTGGGGACTGCATCGAACCAAAATCCCGCATAAGCTGCGATGTACATTTCGTAATAAATGCACCCTCTTTTCCAAACTTCTCAGCATAAGTAATACCATGATAGCTCTCATCCGGTGTACAAAGTCCCGGATATTTATCTGCATGTGCCATCCAGTCAAAGCGCCCGCTGTCAACAATCGCACCTCCAAGTGCGGCACCGTGTCCATCCATATATTTGGTGGTGGAATGTGTAACAATATCTGCACCCCATTCAAACGGCCGACAGTTTACCGGTGTCGGGAATGTATTATCCACAATAAGCGGTACCCCGTGTGCATGTGCTGTTTTAGCGAACAGCTCAATATCAAGCACCGTCAATGCCGGATTCGCAATGGTCTCACCAAACATTACCTTGGTATTTGGCTGAAATGCCGCGTTTAACTCTTCCTCTGTTGCATCCGGTGATACGAAGGTTGCGGTAATTCCCATCTTTGCCATCGTAACAGCGATCAGATTGAAGGTTCCCCCATAGATGGAAGAGGATGCCACAATATGATCTCCACATTCACAGATATTAAACAACGCAAAGAAGTTTGCTGCCTGTCCGGAAGAGGTAAGCATTGCTGCTGTACCACCCTCCATTGCTGCGATCTTTGCCGCTACACGGTCATTGGTCGGATTCTGAAGACGGCTGTAGAAATAGCCCTCCGCCTCAAGATCAAACAGCTTTCCCA
>CAKRLN010000338.1 GCA_934359535.1 uncultured Lachnospiraceae bacterium | reverse complement strand
GTTGTAATACGGTGTTACAATAAGAAGTCCGTCAACACCGTCTGCCTCCGCACCCTTGGAAAGATCGATCGCAGTTCTTGTACAGTTCGATCCGGTTCCTGCGACAACAGGTACTCTGTGCTTTGTAAATTCCACAGCAGCGCGGATAACCTTCTCATGCTCCTCTATATCGAGTGTCGAGCTTTCTCCGGTTGTTCCGGCAATGATGATCGCATCCGTTCCTGCATCAATCTGCTCATTGATAAGCTCCTCTAGCTTGTCGTAATTCACCTCTTCATTGTTCTTCATTGGTGTAACAATTGCCACACCTGCACCTTTAAAAATTGCCATATTCTTCTCCTCCCTGTTCAGGCAGCATACAAAAAGCCGGCTTTGGAAAAGCCGGCATGAATCCAAAAATCGGTTCTGATAGCTCCCCATCTTACTCGATGACAGTCATAAAGCTGTTCGCCCTATGCCCAGGATTCCATTTGCAGAACTAAAATCCTTCGGCGCTTATCCCTTTCCCCTGTGTTCCTCTGCTCCTGCTGCATCCCACAGACTACTCATAATTTGCGCAACCTCTATCAAATATGTTATGTATTTTAACTATTCTATTGTTCATCATAACACTCCGGTATGTGACTGTCAACAGCCGTTTTTTTCCGGAATGATATTGTAAATTTCATCTGCCAGTTCCCGCATGTCATCCGTGAGTACCCGTCCCGTGAATATCACGTTCATCTCCTCCGGTCTGCCTTCCAGCATGCACCGGATATCCTCGAATGTAATGACCTTCTGATCCAGAAGTCCCAAAATCTCATCAAAAACAATAACGTCACAGGCTCCGGTCGCTATGACCTTTTTTCCATAATTAAAGCCATTTTTCAAATTGATGCTCTCTTCCTTCTTTTCTTCCTCGCCAAGCTCATCATAAGGAGCATCGGATTTGGAAAAACGGAAAAACTTAATCTCCGGCTCAAGACGCATCAAAAACTCCTGTTCCTTTTCCATTCTGCCTTTTAAAAACTGAATGACAGTAACCTGTTTTCCAACGCTTGCTGCATAAATGGCATTGCCAAGTGCAGCCGTTGACTTACCATGTCCTTCGCCATAATAGATCTGTATGACACCACTACTCATAATTTCCTCCCGGTCCGAATTTTGCTAACGGACTTATTGCATAAAATACCACACTCTCATTTTTTTTGCAACTTTTCGAAATCGGGAAGTCCTTTGCTGCTACTCAAGAAACTCAATCTTGCTGACAGAAACCTCATATGCAGTACGCTTTTCTGCCTGTGTATCGCTTATCTTCTTTACATATTCCCTGCTCTGGATTCTGCCCCAGATCTGCACATGGCTGCCCACTTCAAAGCCTGCTGCAAATCTTGCGTTTCTTCCCCAGCAGATGCATGGAATATAATCTGATTTGCCATAGGAACGGTTGACTGCGACAAGAAGATCCGCGATCTCCCTTCCAAGCGGTGTTTTCCGGTAGACCGTCTCCTTGCATATGTAGCCATCAAGATAGATCTGATTGCTTGCACTGTCTGCCTCCTGCGGCTCACAAAGCTCAAGTTCCCTTGCGAAAACAGAAAGCACCAGCCTGTTTTTTCTCTCCTCATGCCGGTTAAAGGAGCGGAACTGTCCGGATACATAAACATACTGCCCGATGCAGCTTTGTGTAACATCGATCAGGCGCTCGGAAACCATGACCGGAATGTTATCAACAAAGCTTGAGAGCCTGCTTACAGACACCTGTACCATATAAAAGCCCTCTCCGTATACCTCGTGACTATACTGGAAATCGCTTACGATCTCCCCGATAATCGACACCTGGTTGTTTTCAAAAATTTTATCTGCCATGAATTTTTCTCCCTTCCTTTTGTGGAAATATTTGCTAGGTATCCGTTGTACCATGCCGGCATTAGGAG
>CAKRLN010000337.1 GCA_934359535.1 uncultured Lachnospiraceae bacterium | reverse complement strand
GGTTTAAAAACAAGATTTACCGATGTAAATGACACGGTTACAGCAAAGATCGAGGTCAACCTCCGCACCCTGCCAAGCGTAACGAATCCGGATGCAGCCGTTGCAGCCGTGCTGACAAACGGTGAGACTGTTACAAGAACCGGAATCAATGAAGAATATGGCTGGTCGCGGGTACAGTACAACGGACAGACACTGTACTGCATTACAAGCTATCTGACAAGTGCGCAATAAATAAAGCATAAGCCGCCCGGTATGTATGAGAATACATATCCGGGTGGTTTTTTTTACATAACGTTAAGGTAAAATTAAGAACAGAAGGAAACCTCTTATGCTAGAATGAAATTATTACAAAATGAACCATAAAGGAGAGGTACGAAAATGTTAACGGTTTCACATGTTACAAAGCGTTACCGGAAGGTAACAGCAAACGATGATATCAACCTGACCGTAGGGGATGGACAGATTGGAATCCTGCTTGGACCAAATGGGGCAGGAAAGAGCACGATTATCAAGTGTATTATGGGTTTTTTAAAATATGAAGGACAGATTGCAGTAAATGGCATGAACAATAAATCCATCGAGGCGAAGCGCTATATGGGATATGTGCCGGAGATCCCATCACTGTATCCAAACCTTACTGTGGATGAGCATCTGGAATTTCTTGCAAGAGCTTATAAATTAAAGGATTATACGGAACACAAAGAGCAGCTTTTAGAGAGGTTTGAGCTTGCCGATAAACGGAAAAAGTTCGGGGATGAGCTTTCTAAGGGCATGCAGCAGAAGTTAAGCATCTGCTGTGGACTTCTGCCAAAGCCGGGACTGATTTTATTTGATGAGCCGATGATCGGTCTTGATCCGCATGCAATTAAGGAATTAAAGAACGTTTTTCTGGAGTTAAAGCAGGCAGGATCAAGCATCCTTGTCAGCACGCATATGATTGACAGTATTGAGGAGCTTTGGGATGTAACCTATATCATGAAAAACGGAAGGATCGCATCGGAGGTACACCGTGAGAATATCCGGGAGGGAGAGAAGAGCCTGGAGGATATTTTCTTTGAGATTACGGAAGCATCGAAAGCATCTGAAGAAGAGGTGCAATTATGAGAATGGCAGGGTATTATGCATGGCATACATTTATCAATTCCATCCGGAAAATGTTCCGGAGTACGGTTGTTGTTGTGATTGTTTCGGTGGCTGCAATCGGTATGATTTTTGGCTTGTCAGCAGGGCTGATCAGCGCTATCGCAGAATCAAAGTCCGGAACAGATACAGAATATGTATCGGAAACGGACAGCGAAACGGTGCTGTTTGAATTCGGGGACGATACGGAAGCAATCGGAGATAACGAAGACAATGAAGACAACGGGGAATTTGTGATCGGAGGAACAGCAGTTTCGGAAAGCTCCTTTATCGCGTCCTGTTTTGAGTTTGGGATTCCGGTTGCATTTATTGCAGTTCTGCTTCTCGGTGTGTATACAGGAAGCAAGAGCGGCTCGGATATTTTCCTTATGGCAGATGTCAACTTTTTATTTACTGCACCGATTAAGCCGCAGTCGGTTCTTATGTTCCGGCTTATTTTCCAGATGGCAGCAACAATCGTTGGCTCGGTCTATCTGGTGTTTCAGATTCCGAATCTCAGGAATCTTGGGCTTGGATGGATGGCGATTACAGCTATTTTCGTGGCATGGATCTTTCTTCTTCTATACCAGAAGCTGGTGTCAGTGCTTAGTTATACACTGACGGCAACCCATGAGCGGTTAAGAAGCTATGTTTATCCGTTTATCGGAGTGATCCTTGCGCTTGTGCTTGGCATCATTGGAATTTCCTATCTGAACAACGGCAGGGATATTGTGGCAACACTGCTTGGAACGTTTGGAGCAAAAAGCGCCAGATGGATTCCGCTGATCGGCTGGTACAAGGGCATGATC
>CAKRLN010000336.1 GCA_934359535.1 uncultured Lachnospiraceae bacterium | reverse complement strand
CCCCATGCAATTGTGGTAACCAGGCCATTCTTGGAAAATACCGGCTTTTCTCCGGTATTCATAAGTAAAAAGCAGCCTGTTCCATAAGTATTTTTTGCTTCTCCTTCATGGAAGCAGGTCTGTCCGAATAACGCTGCCTGCTGGTCTCCTGCTGCTCCCGCAATCGGAATCTCATCCCCGAGAAACGTTGGATCGGTATAGCCATAAACCTGACTCGACGGAACAGGCTTCGGCAGCATGCTCCTTGGAATATCAAGCTCCTTTAAGATTTCCTCATCCCATTCCAGGGTGTTAATATTAAATAACATCGTTCGTGAGGCGTTTGAGTAATCGGTTACATGTACCTTTCCCTTGGTAAACTTCCAGATCAGCCATGTCTCAACCGTTCCAAATAAAAGCTTGCCTTCCTCTGCAAGTTCCCTTGCGCCTTTGACATTATCCAAAATCCATTTGATCTTCGTTGCGGAAAAATACGCATCGATGATCAATCCCGTCTTCTTTCGGTAGGACTCCTGAAGCCCCTTTGCCTTTAATTCGTCTGCGATTGCTGAGGTTCTGCGGCACTGCCATACAATTGCATTGTAAACCGGCTCTCCGGTCTCCTTGTTCCAGACAATTGCCGTCTCTCTCTGATTCGTGATTCCGATCGCTGCAATGTCCGAAGCCTTTGCATTGATCATATTCATCGCCTCGACCGCTACCCCAAGCTGTGTCGACCAGATTTCATTGGCATCATGCTCTACCCATCCCGGATTCGGGAAAAACTGGCGGAATTCCTTTTGTGCCATCGAGCAGATCTGTCCTTTTTTGTCAAATAAAATGCAGCGGTTACTCGTTGTTCCCGCATCCAAAGCCATAATATACTTTGCCATACCGATTACCTCCAAATGAAAAAGAGTGGACATCAGATGAATACCCAGACCATTCGGCCTGCGGCATGTCAAATCATCTCCACTCTCTGATTCCACCCTCTGAAATTCTATACAGAAATCATATCATATTCCTTTAAGGATTCCAAGACTTCTGCTTATTTTTCGACATAATTACAGAATTTAAGATGAGGTTTTTGTGCAATCTGTATAGCTTTATGCAAGACGGATACGGTTTATGATTCCAAGCTCTTTTGCTTTCTTTTCAAACTCTGCTTCTGCCATAACATCCGTTGTAAATCCGATCTCTCCGGCAATACCTGCCTCTACATAGGATACATTACCAAATACCTTCTCTGCGTCAGCCTTACTTGCAGCAGTGCGGACAAAAAATGCATTCTTCGCATCAAGGTAATCCAAAAGCTCCATCTTCTCTTCCTTCCAGTCAATCACAATATTGACCTTCTGATGCTTTGCCATATCTACAATATCAGCGACAACAGCACTTGCAGTTGGAAGCTTTCCTGCACCGCTTCCGTAGAACATTGCATCGCCTAATACGTTGCCATGTACGAACACACCATTAAAAACATCATTGACATTGCCAAGCGGATGAGAAGCCGGGAGTAAAAATGGTGCAACCATTGCCGCATAGCTGTCTCCCTGTCTTTTGCTGGATGCTAAAAGCTTAATTGAACGTCCCATTGCCTTCGCATATTTGAAATCAACAGCACTGATCTTTGTGATTCCCTCACAGTGGATATCCTCAAAGTCAACCTGTTTTCCACATACAAGAGAGGTTAAGATTGCAATCTTTCTGCATGGGTCATGTCCCTCGATATCTGCGGTCGGATCCTTCTCTGCATAGCCCTTATCCTGTGCATCTTTTAATACATCATCAAACTCTGCACCCTCGTCTGCCATTTTGGAAAGCATATAGTTGGTTGTTCCATTTAAGATACCCGTGATCTCCTCGATCTCATCCGCTGTAAGACAGCAATTTAATGGACGGATAATCGGAATTCCGCCACCGACACTTGCCTCAAACTGGAAGTTCACATTATGCTCTCTTGCAATACGTATAAGCTC
>CAKRLN010000335.1 GCA_934359535.1 uncultured Lachnospiraceae bacterium | reverse complement strand
GACACCATCTAAGATATCAACCTGCATGTATTATACCGGGCTTGATCCAAGAACAATGAATCCGGTATATGTTGCAGTCAATCCACATGAAAAGGCAATGCAGCGGGCTCTCATCCAGTACCGGAATCCGAAAAACTATGATCTGGTTCATGAAGCACTTGTTAAGGCAGGAAGAACGGATCTGATCGGGTTTGATAAAAAATGCCTGATCCGTCCGAGAAAGCCAAAGAACCAGGCTGGCTCGTATCAGAAAGGAAAACAAAACGGAGATGTCCGGGAAGCTGCTTCCGGGAAAAAGACCGGAGCAAAGAAAAAGACAATCCGGAATATCCATAAAAAGAAACGATGAAAGAATTTATTTTAAATGCCAACGAAAGCGGGCAGCGGTTTGATAAATATTTAAAAAAGCTTCTGCCGAATGCAAAAGCGAGCTTTCTTTATAAAATGCTCCGCAAAAAAAATATAACATTAAACGGGAAAAAAGCCTCTGGAAATGAAAAACTGAAGGACGCAGATCATGTCTGCCTTTATTTCAGTGATGAAACCTTTTTGAAGTTCACGCAGGATAAGAATGCTTTGAAGGAGGAATATGAAGCACTTCAGAAATTAGGGCAAAGGCCGCTTCCGGTTGTTTATGAGGATTCGGATATCCTGATTGTAAATAAACCGTACAATCTGCTGTCACAGAAGGCAAAACCACAGGACGTATCCGCAAATGAATACATTTTAGGGTATCTCATCAAAGAGGGCGCACTGCCATTTGAAATGTTTGAAACATTTCGTCCATCCGTTACCAACCGCTTAGACCGAAATACAACAGGGCTTTTAACCGCAGGAAAATCCTTAAAGGGATTACAGGAAATGTCAAAGCTTCTTGAGACACGGGAGGTAAAAAAGTTCTACCGTTGTATCGTAGCGGGAAGTGTGAAGTGTGGAGCATCCTTAAAGGGATATCTCTCCAAAAATGAAAAAACCAATCAGGTACAGATTAAAGACACGAAATCCGATGGTGCGGTATATATTGAGACGGAATATATGCCGGTTGCTAAAAAGAATCATGCAACGCTTTTAGAAGTGCATCTGATCACTGGAAAAACCCATCAGATCCGCGCTCATCTGGCATCGATTGGGCATCCAGTCATTGGAGACCTGAAGTACGGAAATGAAGCGGTTAATAAAGAATATTATGAAGCCTATCATGTAAAGCATCAGCTTCTTCATGCATACCGCCTTGAATTTCCGGATGGAAGGATTATAACAGCAGAGCCTCCGGCAGTGTTTGGAAAAATAATGAACTCTTAAATGAAAACAGGCGAAAGGGAGAACACGAATGGCGACATGGAGCTCAAGAGGATTAAGAGGTTCTACGTTTGAAGATCTTTTAAACCGTACGAATGAGAAATATCTTGAAAATGGTCTTGCCCTGATCCAGAAGATTCCGACTCCGATCACTCCGATTACGATTGACAAGGAGAGCAGGCATATTACGCTTGCTTATTTTGACCAAAAGAGTACAGTTGATTATATTGGAGCGGTACAGGGGATTCCTGTATGCTTTGATGCAAAGGAGTGTAACACGGATACGTTTCCGCTTGCAAATATTCATGAGCATCAGGTGGAATTTATGAAGCAGTTCGAAAAGCAGAACGGAATTGCATTTTTTTTAATTTCGTTTACAAGCAGGGATGAATTCTATTATCTGCGCTTTTTTGACCTGTTGCGTTTCTGGGAGCGGGCGAAGGAAGGCGGCAGGAAAAGCTTCCGCTATGAAGAGCTTGATCCGGCCTTTTTTCTTCCAAGAATTCCGGGGGTACTGGTACCGTATCTGGACAGCATGCAGAAAGATCTGGAGAGCAGGGATTGACAATTGGGGCTATATCCCATATAATAACAGTGTTTCACGTGGTAGCATATTACCACTTTAATACAATGAAGCGATGAGAGGTTTATGATGAAAGAACAATTATTACAT
>CAKRLN010000334.1 GCA_934359535.1 uncultured Lachnospiraceae bacterium | reverse complement strand
ATCATCTTCCAAGAATGTTTTTTGTAACCGGGATGGATATTGATAATGCAAGCTATAGACAGGTGGTAACAGATCTTCAGAACTTATATGGAAAGAAGATTGCACCATTTCATCTGCCAGTCCGTGAAAATGGGGAGTTTATTGGTTATGTCAATGTTGTTCAGCAGAAGGCAAAACGTTGGAATACAGATGGAACCGTGTCGCATTTTGAAATGCCGGAATATTCCAAAGAGAATCTGTCGATCTGCAGGGATGTGCTCTTAGAATCAGTTGCAGAGACGAGTGAGGAATTTATGAACCGCTATTTTGAAGGCGATGAATTTTCAGAAGATGAAATTCGTCAGGCACTGCGCGTTAATGTGATTGATGGTTCCATGGTTCCGGTGCTTATGGGATCGAATCTTCTTGCGCGTGGTATGTATACGCTTATGACAGATATTGTAAAATATTTCCCAAGTCCGGACAAACGCGCCTGTGCAGGCATCAATGTGAAAACAAATGAAGTATATGAAGCAGATTATGATTTTTCCAAGAGCAAATCCGCATATGTATTTAAGACGATCGTCGATCCGTTTATTGGGAAATACTCCCTGATTAAAGTAAACTCTGGTGTCCTTAAAACAGATGATATTCTTTATAATTATCACAGGGATTTTGAGGAGAAAGCAGGACATCTGTATGTTATGAATGGAAGTCATGCTGAGGAAGTTCCAGAGCTTCATGCAGGAGATATCGGAGCACTTGCAAAGCTTCAGAAGACGGTTACAACGGATTCACTGTCTACACGGACGAACCCAGTCGCATACCTTAGGACAAATATCTCTACACCATATGTCAGCATGCGTTACAAAGCAAAGAAGAAAGGAGACGAAGACAAAATTTCCCAGGCACTCCAGAAAATTCTGATGGAAGATCTGACGCTTCGCAGCATCAATGACAGCGAAAATGGACAGACTTTATTATATGGTATGGGAGAGCAGCATCTTGAAATTGTTTCCGATATCCTGCTTGATAAGTACAAGGTTGAAATTGAGCTTATGCGGCCAAAGGTTGCATTCCGTGAGACGATCCGCAGAAAAGCAGATGTGGAGTATAAATACAAAAAGCAGTCTGGCGGTCATGGACAGTATGGCCATGTAAAAATGACTTTTGAGCCATCGGAGCATCCAGATATTCCATATGAGTTTGAACAATGTGTCGTTGGTGGTGCCGTTCCGAAAAATTATTTTCCAGCAGTGGAAAAAGGAATTTCGGAGGCCATAAAAAAAGGACCGCTTGCAGCATATCCGGTTACTGGTATCAAGGCTGTATTATATGATGGCTCCTATCATCCGGTTGATTCATCGGAAATGGCATTTAAGACTGCTGCAATTCAGGCATTCAAGAAAGGATTTTTAGAGGCTTCCCCTGTTTTGTTAGAGCCGGTTGCATCCCTTAAGGTCATAGTTCCAGACGCATATACAGGAGATATTATGGGAGACCTGAACAAGAGAAGAGGGCGTGTTATGGGAATGGCGCCACTTGAGAATGGTTATCAGGAGATCACCGCAGATATTCCATATCTGGAACTGTACGGTTATAATACCAGCCTGCGTTCCATGACAAGTGGAAGCGGAACCTTCTCCTATGAGTTTGCACGATATGAACAGGCACCAGATGTAATTGCGAAAAAACAGATTGAAGAACGTGCCGGTAAGCTTGCCGAGAACGAAGAATCGTAATACAATAGATCCATACCACAGACAAAGGAGTACTGCAAATGAAGATACGACGAAGAATTGCTGCAGCTGCAGTATGTCTCATTGTTCTTTTGGCTGCTGGATCTACACAGAAAGAATATGATGCAGCTTCCGGGGCAATTGATAACGTGTATAATGTAGAACATTATGCATATCGGACAACGCGCAGGCTGCATAAAAATACGATCCGCCTGAAGGACTGTGATTACCAGTTCTGTGAAAATGTTCAGATTCCGGGTATGCCTGCAACGATCGAGGATGATTTTTTAAATCATTATATA
>CAKRLN010000333.1 GCA_934359535.1 uncultured Lachnospiraceae bacterium | reverse complement strand
AGCTTGTGACGATCACAAACTTTATGGCAGCACCGGAATATGATGAGCTCGTAAACGAGTTAAAAAATAACTAAAATAAATGTCATTCCAGCGGAGGATAAAAAGAAGGAGGGGGCTTCATGGAATTTACGCCACGGATCAGGCAGATTCTCACGATTTTGTTAGATGCCGGAGAACCGGTACCAGAACAGAAGATTGCAGATGCAGCTGGTGTCAGTAAAAGAACGATACAAAGAGAAATTGATTATCTTGGATCAGAACTTTCGCACTATCATCTGGAATTAAAAAAGAAGAAAAATGCAGGGGTATTTGTGGCAGGAGAGTCTGTGGAGCTCCAGAAATTAAGGGATGATTTAAGTAAAAGCAAAGAAAGCGGTATTGCAGATAAGACGCTCAGAAGAAAATACTTAACGGCTGAGCTTCTGCGGGAACGCACACCGAAAAAGCTGTTTTACTTCAGTGAAAAGTTCGGAGTCAGTGAGGCAACGATCAGCAAGGATCTGGATGCGGTACAGGAATGGCTTTTAGAAAACGGCGTTCAGATGATCCGGAAGCCCGGCTATGGAATTGTCCTTGAACATAGCGAGAAGGATTATCGTAAGGCAATCCAGCGGTTTGTAAATGAAAATGTTGGAAACGAAGACATCCGGGCACTGGTCAGCTCACATAAAGAGGCAGCAAACATCTTGGGAAGCTTTCATAACGGCAACATCTATGAGCTTTTAAACAGTGAAGTGCTTGGCCGTGTAAGCCGGGTATTTCAAGAACTGGATGAGCCAAGACTTAAGCAGATGACGGATGAATCCTATATTGGCCTGATGCTTCATATCACAATCGCGGTTGACCGGATCTTAAAGGGTGAGGTCATAACCGGAGAGGATGGGAAGCTGCCAGAGTATGAAAAGGATGAGGATTATGCACTTGCACGAAGCATTATAAGGCAGCTTGAAGAGGAATTTTCCTTAAAGATTCCGCAAAATGAGACGGGATACATTCTGCTTCACATCCGAGGCTCCAAGGTCAATTATTCAGGACAGACAAGGCTTACCTATAAGATTGGAGTTGAGGAAACGTTAAATCTGATCGACAGGATGCTTAATGCATATGACAGCACCCTTGCCTGTGAGCTTACGTGTGATGAGGAATTCATCCATGGACTGATGATGCATCTTGAACCAGCAATGGTGCGGCTCAAAAACGATATGAGTATTTATAATCCGCTTCTTGATGAAATCAAAAAGGAATATCCGGATGTGTTTGAGAAATGTAAAAAGGCAGCAGCAGTAATTACAGAAAATACAGGACTCCAGGTGCCGGAGACAGAGATTGGATTCCTTGCGATGCATTTTGGGGCGGCAGAGGAACGGATCGGAGAAAGAAGGATCATTACAAGAACCGTAGAGATCGGTGTGGTCTGCGCCAGTGGCTTCGGAGTGGCAAGGCTTATGATGACAAAGCTAAAGGGCAGCTTAAGCCGGAATGTCCATATCCGCACTTATGGAAAGGATGAGATTACACCCTATGTAATCAGCCGGACCGACTTTTTTGTAACAAGCTTTACGCTTGAAGGTGACCAGCTTGATTATCTGAAGGTCAGTCCACTGATTACAAGAGATGATTTGCTTTTGATTCAGGCGAAGGCGGATGAGTATTCCCATATGCCAAGAGCCTTCGAGGAAAGTGATTTTACAAGGCAGTTAGAGCAGTTAAATGCACTTTCCGGGAAAATCCGGTTTTTAATCCGGAATTATAAGAATCTGTACGAATCAGAGGAGGTTTCCTTAGATGTACTCTTAGAGACAGCAGCGGTGCAGATTACAGGAAGCGCCAGGCGGGCAGCACTGCTTAAGGCAGACCTGCTTGCAAGGGAAAAAATCATGACACAGATTTTTGCCGGGATGGAATTTGCACTGTTTCATACAAGGACAAAGGCAGTCAGCGATGCCGTGTTTTACACGGTAACACCGCAGCAGGCGAAACGGTTTACCGATCCTTCCTTAAAAGGAATACGGGCAGCAGTTA
>CAKRLN010000332.1 GCA_934359535.1 uncultured Lachnospiraceae bacterium | reverse complement strand
GATCATATCTTTTTTTGCTTTCATTTCGGCACACCCAACACACTGCCGCATCGGAATCTTCTTTGTTATCATGCTTATTCCTCTTCACCCTCTGCGTCTTCATTTCCTACAGCTTCGTCCGTGATTCCATCCGCATCTGCTGCATCCAGTTCTGCATCTTTTTCTCCATCATCATATCCATTCTCTGTATCGTACTCATCCTCATCATAGTACTCTTCGTCTTCATAATCATTCTCATAATCCATGAAGTCTCCGTCTTCTCTTGCCTGGCTCTCGCTCTTAATGTCAATCTTAAAGCCAGTCAGTCTTGCTGCAAGTCTTGCATTCTGACCTTCCTTACCGATTGCAAGGGAAAGCTGATAATCTGGAACAACAACCTTTGCGGATTTCTCATCTGCGTCTGCAATAACAGAAATAACCTTTGCTGGGCTTAATGCATTCTGGATTAAAATTGCCGGATTTTCATCCCATGTAATAATGTCAATCTTCTCTCCGCGAAGCTCATTGACAATGGCATTGACACGTGCTCCATTCATACCAACACATGCGCCGACCGGATCTACATCCGGATCATTGGACCATACTGCAATCTTTGTTCTGCTTCCTGCTTCACGGGCAATTTCCTTGATCTCAACAATTCCATCCTTCACCTCAGTCACCTCGGATTCGAACAGACGTTTCACAAGATCCGGGTGTGTTCTTGATACAAGAATCTTTGGTCCCTTTGGCGTTGATTTTACTTCAACAATATATACCTTAATACGCTCGGTCGGCTGGAATACCTCGCCTTTGATCTGCTCGCTTTCTGTAAGAAGTGCATCTGCTTTTCCAAGGTTGATGCTGACATTTCTGCCGACATAACGCTGTACAACACCGGTAACAACATCCTTTTCCTTGCTGTAATACTCATCATAGATGACTTTTCTTTCTTCCTCGCGGATTCTCTGCAGGATGACGTTTTTTGCGCTCTGTGTTGCAATTCTTCCAAACTCTTTGGATTTGACCTCAACCTGCACAACATCACCAAGCTCATACTTACGGTTAATCATCTGTGCATTTGGAAGCGAAATCTCCATAATCGGATCCTCAACATTCTCTACGACTGTTTTCTCCTGGTAGCAGTGAAACTCGCAGGTATCCGGATCAATCACAACCTTTACATTATCAGATTTTCCGAAGCTGTTCTTGCAGGCAGTCACAAGGGAGTTCTCAATTGCCTCAAGCAGTGTATCCTTGCTGATGTTCTTTTCCTGTTCTAATATATTTAACGCTTCTAATAACTCGTTATTCATTCTATTATCCTCCTATATTGTTATCCTGCGCTTAAAAATGTATCGCCTGACGGATCAAAGCAATTTCATTTTTCTCAAATGTCATTTCTTCCCCGTCTTCCGTCTCGATCGTTACCGTTTTCTCATCGTATGCTCTTAATAGACCAAAAAATTCCTTTGACCGGTTGATTGCGCGGTAGGTCCGGATCTCTACTTCCTTTCCCATATTGCGGATATAATCCTTTTCCTTCTTAAGCGGACGGCCAAGCCCCGGAGAACTTACCTCGAACACATAGGAATCCGGAATAAAATCCTCTTTATCTAAAAGGACGTTCATCTCTCTTGCCACATCGGCACATTCGTTTACTGTGATTCCGCCCTCTTTATCAATGTAAGCACGTAAATACCAGGTACTTCCTTCTTTCACATATTCCACATCAACCAGTTCAAAATTCATTCTCTGGACGATCGGAGTAATGAGCTGTTCTGTTTTTGCTTCATAAATTCTTGCATTTGACATCTTCCCTAGCACCTCTTTTCTCAAATAAATTCGCTAAAACATGAATTGAGAGAGGACTTTTGGCCCTCTCTCAATCTAGTCATCGTGTTATCATTAGTATAATATCACTATCTTCCACGCTTTGCAAGGTTTTCTTGGAGTTTTTCAATTTTCTTCAAAAAAACACTTGCATTTTTCTATTTCCCATGCTATTATAATCCACGGTTCGTTGGTCAAGCGGTTAAGACGCCGCCCTCTCACGGCGGAATCACGGGTTCGATTCCCGTACGAACTGC
>CAKRLN010000331.1 GCA_934359535.1 uncultured Lachnospiraceae bacterium | reverse complement strand
CGCCCTGATCGTACAGGAATTTGTGCCAGAATCTGGAATAAAGAAGATGTAAGGTTGTATGCTCCATACCTCCGTTATACCAGTCTACCGGGAGCCAGTATTTTAATGCCTCCGGACTTGCCAGCGCTTTGTCATTGTGTGGATCGGTGTATCTTAAGAAATACCAGGAAGATCCAGCCCACTGTGGCATGGTATCGGTCTCTCTCTTTGCAGGACCTCCACAGCAAGGACAGGTTGTATTCACCCAATCCGTCATCGCTGCAAGCGGAGACTCCCCGTTATCGGTTGGCATATAGCTCTCTACCTCAGGAAGTAAAAGTGGAAGCTCCTTCTCATCTACCGGAACATAGCCACACTTATCGCAGTGTACGATCGGGATCGGCTCACCCCAGTATCTCTGACGGGAGAATACCCAGTCACGCAGCTTGTAATTTGTCTTTGCACAGCCGATGCCCTTCTCCTCCAAAAATGCGATCATCTTCTCTTTCGCATCTTTTACTTCCAGTCCGTTTAAGAAATCTGAATTAATCAGCACACCAGTTGCAACATCGGTAAATGCTGCCTCACTGATATCCACTTCTTCTCCGTTTTTCGCAACGACCTGAAGCATTGGAAGATGAAATTTCTTTGCAAACTCCCAGTCTCTTTCATCATGTGCAGGAACCGCCATGATCGCACCTGTTCCATAGCTCATCAGGACATAATCGGATACCCAGATCGGGATCTCCTTGCCGCTTACCGGATTAATCGCAGTCAGACCGTCAATTGCCACACCGGTCTTTTCCTTTGCAAGCTCTGCACGTTCAAAATCCGACTTTCTGGAAGCAGCCTCACGATATGCCTCAATCTCAGACCAGTTCTTAATCTCATCCTTATATTTATCAAGATATGGATGCTCCGGGGAAACAACCATATACGTAACACCGAATAAGGTATCACATCTTGTTGTATAAATGCGAAGCTTCTCTTCCTTGCCCTTAATTGCAAAGTCAACCTCTGCTCCGGTCGAACGTCCAATCCAGTTTTTCTGGGAAACCTTTACTCTTTCAATGTAGTCAACATCATTTAAGCCCTCGATCAGCTTATCGGCATATTCTGTGATCTTAAGCATCCACTCACTCTTTACCTTACGGACAACCGGAGCCCCGCAGCGCTCACATACACCGTTTACAACCTCCTCATTGGCAAGACCTACCTTGCAGGAGGTACACCAGTTGATCGGCATCTCTTTTTTATAAGCAAGACCTGCTTTGAATAATTTTAAGAAGATCCACTGGGTCCATTTATAATAATGCGGATCGGTTGTGTTAATCTCGCGATCCCAGTCAAAGGAATAACCAAGGGAATGTAACTGCTCTTTAAAATGCTTTACATTGTTCTCGGTTACAATTTTTGGATGGATTTTGTTCTTGATCGCATAGTTCTCGGTTGGAAGGCCAAATGCATCCCAGCCCATTGGATAAAGAACATTGTAACCCTGCATTCTTCTCTTACGTGCAACAATATCCAGTGCTGTATATGGTCTTGGATGACCAACATGAAGTCCCTGTCCGGATGGGTACGGGAACTCAACCAATGCATAATATTTCGGCTTTGTGTAATCCTGGGTTGCTGCAAATGCCTTCTCATCGTCCCAGATCTTCTGCCATTTCTTTTCCACAACTTTGTGGTTGTAAACTTCTGACATATTTTCCTCCTTTATAAAAAGCTCCGCATTGCTGCGCGCTTATCTGCTTTTCCCGAATAAAAAAGCCTTCGTCTCAATCAGATCATCCGATCCTAGAGACGAAGACTGTTCTCTCCGTGGTACCACTCTTATTCGCATTCTTTCTGACAAATGCGCACTCAGACTCCTGTAACGGGGAATACCGTCCGGATCTACACAATCTGTAAAAGATCTTCCATCCGGAAGCTCCGCGGTGAGTTCAGATCCCTGTTGCTTCTGCCTTGCACCATCCGGCAGCTCTCTGAAAAGCACATAAGGTCTTACTGCTCCGCTTCTTCGCATTTTCTTAATAACAGATTTATTCTATCATAGATCCAAAGTTTGTCAACTAAATATTTTCCG
>CAKRLN010000330.1 GCA_934359535.1 uncultured Lachnospiraceae bacterium | reverse complement strand
TAGTAATAGTCATCTTCACGTATTTTCTTAAAATCTGATATACCTACCGGAATATTCATAAACCGTGCCTCCCATCCTATGACTCAGTTTCTGTCCTTTATGTGTTTCCATGATAACATAATCCATTCTCTGACCGCAACGGATTATGAAATGAAACCGGATCTGGAAATTTCACACAAAAACTCCTCTGCATGCGCGCTTTTTCCGAGCTCTCCGAACTCATTCGAATAGAGAATCACCTCAACCTCCATTCGTCCTGCCGCACGTTTATTCAGGTAAAACCTAATCCGTTCCACAAGATCTTCCATGACCGCATCCTTTTTTCCACAGGAATCCAAAAGACGCACTGCCTCCTCCGTCGTGACGCAGGATAAAATCTGCTCAAGCACCTCCACCGGAGCCCTCTTTTTTACCGCCGCCGCAGTCAAAATCTCCATACGGCAGTCCCCCTCTTTTGAATGGGTATTCATAATACCGCCTGCCACCTTCACAAGCTTTCCGATATGACCGGTCAGAAGCATCTTGTGAAAACCAAGCTCTGCCGCCATGTCAATCGTATCCCCGATAAAATTGCTGCATTTCACACTACGGTCAAGATCATAGCCATATGCCCGTTTCATATAATCAAGTCCATAATTGCCCGGTGACACGGCTGCGATCTCCATTCCTTCCTCATGCTTCTGGCGAAGCTCCACCCGGATCGTATCAAGAAGTGCCTGGCTGCTCATCGGTTCCACGATACCACTCGTCCCAAGAATCGAGATTCCGCCTATGATCCCAAGCCTTGGATTAAATGTCTTGTCCGCAAGTGCCTCTCCCTCCGGTACGGAAATGACAACCTTTACGCTGCCACGATAGTCAAAAAGCCTGCACACCTCGCGCACTTCCTTTTCAATCATCTCTCTCGGTACATGATTGATCGCCGCATTGCCGACCGGCTGATCTAACCCAGGTTTGGTTACCCTTCCTACTCCAAATCCCCCATCAATCCAGATTGGATTGTCACATCCGGCAGGAAACTGATTGCCCTCATCCGTCTGCGCATGGCAAAAAGAAACCTCCGCGCAGATATGCGCGCCGGTCGTCACATCCGGATCGTCGCCCCCATCCTTTCTGACCGCACAGCTTACCACACGCTCCTGCCGACTAATATTTACAATCTCGGCTAGAAATTGGACTCCCTTCGGAGTCTCAATCGTGATCTGATTTTTCTCCCTGCCACTAAAAAGCATATATGCGGCTGCCTTCGCTGCAGCTGCTGCACAGCTTCCTGTCGTAAATCCATACCTCATGTTATTCCTGCTTTCTTACATTCATACATAACGAAGCAGCTTCCCCTAGTCTAAAGAGCAAGCTGATATAAAATGGCATTACAGATCGCAGCCGCAACATTGCTTCCGCCCTTTCTGCCACGGTTCACAATATACGGCACATCTGTTTTTAAGATCAGCTCCTTTGCCGCCTCCACATTGACAAAGCCAACCGGAACACCAATGATAAACGCTGGCCGGAAACTGGTATTTCGCATCAGCTCATACAGACTGATCAATGCGGTCGGCGCATTCCCAATTGCAAAAATCACCGGCTTTTCGATCGCGGCTGCACGTTCCATACTGACGGTTGCACGTGTCACCTTCCGCTCCTTTGCTTCCGCTGCAACCGATTCATCTGCCATAAAACAGTGCGCACTTCCCCCAAACCGCGCAAGCACCTTCTTATTAATTCCGGCAAGTGCCATATTCGTATCCGTCACAATATCTGCGCCATTTCGTATCAGTCCCTTTGCCGTCTCCACAGCATTTTTTGAGTATGTCATTGTTCTTGCATAATCAAAATCCGCACTTGTATGAATCACACGCTTTGTAACAAGCTCCTCGTCCGCTGGCAGAACAATATTCTGCTTTGCAAGCTCCTTTGAAATTATTTCGAAGCTGCGCTTTTCAATCTCTCCCGGCAGCACAAACTCAATATTTTCCATGTATGCTCTCCTCTCATTTCGTAATTAGATAATTGCGAAACTCACTTTTATTCACATTTTATTGTTCAAAGTGACAAAAATCTTCGAAGACACGCTTTCGCTACGT
>CAKRLN010000329.1 GCA_934359535.1 uncultured Lachnospiraceae bacterium | reverse complement strand
ATCCTCAAGTGCTGCCGGATACGGATGCTCCGGTGCGACACGGTAATCCGGTGTCAGCACACTGCACCCATGGCTTACTTCATTATAAAGGCCGGCAAACACATAATATGCATTGCGCACTGCCCCGATATAGCCGCCTCCGTGCAACTGTAAAATAATTTTATCCGTATTCGGATTCTCCTTCGAAGCAAGCAGCTTCATTGTAAAATCCGGCATGTCAATATGTGTCATCGTAAAGCAGGATGGCACCTTCCATGGCGGCTCGGTAAGACGTTTCCTGAGCTCGCCGGATTTTATCTTTTTTCCAATCGCAAGGTCATTCGTCAGGTGTCCTAAAAGCTCCCGGATCACTCTGCCCTGCATACTTGTTTCATTCTCTGTCATATATGAAATCTCCGCTTTAGTTCTGTTCGTGCCCTCTTTTCGCCGATGATCACGGTTCCGAGGAAAATAAATACCGATATTGCAAATGCTGCGATCGCAAGATACGGAAAATCAATGATCCCGACCGCAGCAAGAATGACAGCTGCCACACCCAGCACAATTGTAAGAATCTGTAACATCATATAGCTCTGCCAGTTTCTCCGGTTGACCGCCATCAGAATCAAAATTCCTGCATCCAGTAAAATAATGCCGGACGGATAGATAAAATTGACGGACCAGCCCTTATATCCGGTCAGAAAGTCAATTCCGACAAGAATCACGACCGCGCTAAACGTCAGACTCAGGATTTTAAACTGATAATTCGATCTTCCAAGAATCGCAAGCCTTACCATGACGTTCGCATAAATTAAGACCAGACCCGCCACAAAGCTCCACCAGAAATGGGTATCCATCAGATAATTAATATAAATCATGACACTCTCTGCTACAATGGATAAAAAAAGCAAAATATCTGCTGCCAGACGGAACCGCCTTGTTGCGATCCGCACATTCGGATACATCGTATGCTGCGCCATGCCGTCATGCTCTAACACATGATGGCAGAGCGGGCATTTGTCTGTCTCATCCAAAACCTCAATATTACATTTTTTACATCTGCTCATCGTTAATATACCCCGTTTGTCTCAATTTCAATATCCACACCATCGGCTGCAATTTTCCGGAAAAAGCATTTCTGCACCGAAGCATCGCAAAAGATTGAGCTGAAGGAAAATACAAGCGTATCCCCATAGGAGCAGATTGTCCCTTTTAAGGACTGTCCCTTGGACATTGCGATAAAGGAATGGAATTTCTTTATATACGGCTTATAAATCTCCTCCACCTGGATATTTCCGATATTTGTGACCGTTGTCGTATTGGCAAGTGCTGATCTTGTATACACAAGCTTCATAAACAGGTTTTTTAAAAAAAGCGGAACCGGTCTTGCAAACATGCTAAGCTGCCCTGCCACGCTATAGGAAAACAGATTCTCCAGATGCTCCTTATTGATCTGTGCACGCAGACTCTTCTGTACCGCATCAAACACTTCCTCAAACGTATATTCCTCCTTCGTCGGATGGAATTCCGCTGACACCATGATAAAGAAGTTTTTCGTTGTTACCGAGTCAAAAAACGGCCGTAAATTCACCGGAACCGCAATCCTGATCGGCTTATCCGACGGCATCTGATGCAGACATTCCACATAGGTGCTCCACACGAAAACCGATACCAGATACTCGTTGATTGAACCACCATAGCGGTGCGCAACCTCTTTTAGCTTTGAAACCGGCATGCTGCCATGCATCACACCGAATTCCCCGGATGGAAGCTTTTCGAGCTTTATCATATAAGCCGGCTTTTTCTGATAACCGCTTGCACTCTTTTTTTTATAGTTTTTCACGAAGCTGTCCTCCCGGTTTAAGGAGGTGCCATCACTTAAGGTATCCCCGGAAAGCTCCCGGAGCTTTGGATACATAAGCCTTAAATACTGATACGTCAGCTCCCGCAGAAAATTAAGTCCCCCCATGCCGTCAGTCAATACGTGAAAGACCTCAAGATTGATCCTGCAGTCATAATAGGTCACACGGAACATATAATTCTGGTTCTGGAAATTCCAATTTCGTCGAAGCGTAAACGCTTTGTTTGGAAGAAATAAAATAATC
>CAKRLN010000328.1 GCA_934359535.1 uncultured Lachnospiraceae bacterium | reverse complement strand
GACTATTACTATGTTGATAAAAGTGGATTAATTGCTGAAATCTTAAAGGGAAATTCGGCAGAGGTGACACTGATCACCCGTCCACGGAGGTTTGGAAAAACGCTTGGAATGAGTATGCTGTCTTATTTTTTTGATATCAGGGAAAAGAGCAGTGAATTGTTTCAGGGACTGGAAATTTCGAAAAATCAGCAGTTATGTGAGAAATGGATGAATCAATGGCCGACTATTTTCTTCACGTTGAAAGATGTAGATGGCATAGATTTTGACAGTGCATATGATCAGCTGCTTTTTCAAATATCAGATTTATATCAGAAATATACGTATCTGCTTCCATGTGAAGATATTGACGAAGATGATAAAAAGAGATTCCGGCAGCTGAAAGCCGGAGAAGCACCGAAAGCGTTACTCATCCGGTCTTTAAGCCTGCTTATGCGTATGATGAAGATTTATTATCAGAAATCCGTTATTTTAATCATGGATGAGTATGATGTTCCGCTTGCAAAAGCAAGCAGTAATGGGTATTATGCGCGGATGCTTGAAATTATAAAAGGTATGATGAGTACGGCACTCAAGGATAATGTATCGTTGAAGTTTGCTGTTATTACGGGCTGTCTAAAAATTGCAAAAGAGAGTATTTTTACCGGAACAACACCAGTGATAATTCGATCATTCGTTCCTTTATTGACTTTGCAGGGAACAGCATTACGGAAAAATTGGAGACTCTGCTTTCCGGTGGATATATTATTCAGAGTATTGATGAAAATTTAACGTATGATTATCTGCATTCATCGGAGAGTAATCTATGGAGTATTTTATATATGACAGGTTACCTGACGCAGGCATCGCTGCCGGAAAGCGAACAAACGCTTGGAACAGAAGAGAAAGCTTTAATGATTCCAAATGCAGAGATTAAGGAAATTTTTGAGACAACGATTATAAAATGGATGTCTGATACAGTTATAAAATGGGATCGCGCGGAATTATTCCATGCAATCTGGAAGAATGATTTTGAAACGATCACAAAGGAAATGGAAAAACTCCTATGGAACACAATCAGCTATTATGATTATAAAGAAGATTTTTATCATGCATTTCTTACGGGAGTCCTTATGGGAGCTGGGGATAAGATAGAATCGAATAAAGAGCATGGATTAGGCAGACCAGAGCTTGTGATAAAGCATTGAGACAAATTGCAGAAAAGAATTATAGAGAGGATTTAAAAACAGATTATGAAGATATTTTTTGCTATGGAATTGCATTCTATCAAAAGAGATGCCTCGTAAAATCACTTTTGTAAATGCATGGGTATATGGAAATACGAAAGGGACGAATGAAAAATGATGTATAATCCACAGCTTGATACGTTTTTATGTGTCGTGGAGACTGGGAGTTTCAGCTTGTACCATTTGAAAATACGCCGGAAAATGCAAGGGAGATTTTAAATAACCTTGGGCAGAATATTGATGTGATCGCAGGGATTTTTGATGATGCTATGCTGAGGTTAAGAGGATGTAATGGAATTGAAATTTTAAAGGAGCCATCTGAAAAGGTAGAAAGGCTGATCCATGCGATTGAGATGATAAAACAGAACTGATAACCTTAAGGTTTACACTGAATAACGAAACGAGACTTCTTAGGAGGTCTCATTTTTTTATGTGCGCCTTGCGGCGCACGTCACTAATGGATGAAAGTTCCTAATCCGCCCTAGTAGTGGGAAGGATACAGCCAAGACCAAGGGTGTCCTATTCATGGTGAAATCTATGATTAACGCGAGGGGAATCTGAAGGAAGGTGGAGGCAAATCTCTGGTCTGACGAACAGAAAGAGTATGCAGAAGTGTTCGACTACTCTAAGATTACTGAAAAGAGCGGTGTCATCACAGATTATTGGACGAACAATCTTTTGAAATTGATATTGCGAAAAGGCAATCTCAATAATGCCTATAAGCAAGTCAAGAAAAAGAAAGGAAAACTTGGAATCCCTACAGTTGTCGATAGAGTAATACAACAGGCAATAGGCAGATATTTTGGGACTGATCTTTGCTTGACCGGTCAGCCAACGACAAACCAGACCATTATCCATAGAAAAATC
>CAKRLN010000327.1 GCA_934359535.1 uncultured Lachnospiraceae bacterium | reverse complement strand
GGACATCGTAGACCATACCCCAATTTCCGAGGTTGATTACGACAACCGCCGGAGCAATGTCATTGAAAAGGAAGCCGAAAGCCTGTTTACAGCGCCAGATGCAAGCATTCTTCTCGTCGATGACAATGACTTAAATCTTCAGGTTGCAAAGGATCTGCTTGCGCCGCTTCAGCTTCAGATCGACACCGCAGAAAATGGAAGGCAGGCACTTGGCATGGTGCAAAAGAAGCACTATGATCTTGTTCTTATGGATCACATGATGCCTGTGATGGATGGAATCGAAGCCACCCAGGCAATCCGCGCGCTTTCGGATGATGCTTATCGCACGCTTCCGATCATTGCGCTGACTGCAAATGCCATGATCGACGCAAGAAACGCATTTTTTGATGCTGGAATGAATGATTTTACGGCAAAACCAATTGATTTTAAAGCAATCTGTACCAAACTGAAAAAGTGGCTCCCGAAAGAAAAGGTTCATACACTTTCCAGGGAAGAAGCCGTTTCCCTTTTATCCGGCGCATCAGCCGAAGACAAAAACATACTTCCAAAACCGGCTGCAAATGCCGCTGGATTTGACCCGGAGCTTGGGCTTAAAAACTGTGGAACCGAGAAGATTCTCATGCGTTCCATCGATACCTTTTACCAAACCATTGACCGGGGCGCAGACCGTATCGAGCAGTTCTATCAAAAAGGGCTCTGGAATGACTATGCGATCGAGGTCCATGCACTAAAAAGTACGGCTCTTCTCATCGGTGCCAGGTCACTCTTTGATGCCGCAAAAGAATTAGAGGAAGCGGCTGCAAATGGAAAGGAAGCCGTAATTTCTGAAAAAACAATGCCTTTACTTACGATGTACCGGGACTTAAAGCCAGTCCTTAAGCCTTATATAAACGAGGTCTCCGAGAAAACAAAGGTTTCTTCTGAGGTCTATAAGGCCCTTCTTTTGCAGATCAATACCTGTATGGAACAGTTTGACCTTGATGGCGTGGATACTGCCATGGAAAAGCTTGAAGCCTGTCATCCGCCGGATATTCTGAAGGAATCCGCCCAAAAGCTTAGTGCGCTGGTTGCGGACGTTGCAATGGAGGAGGTCATAGAACTTACAAATGAAATGATTGCTTTATTAAATGAGCAAGGGGAATAAAAGGAGAATGTTATGACAAAAGAAAAGAAACCGTTCTTAATCTTAATGGAAGAACAAAGCTATCTTGCACAATCCTTAGAAAGTGCTTTTGAAAATCAGAATATAACGGTAGAGATCGTAAATATTGTGGAGGCAAGCTCCATCGCAACAGCTGAACCACCACTTGGTTATCTGATCTGTACAAGTGCGGAGCTTTTAAAAAAGGCGGTCAGCATCAAGATTCTTGTCGATCATGCGATCAAATATAAGCTGCCTGTTTTTATTATGGGGAACACGAATGAAGTGGATGCTCTTTTAGAGACACTTCCGCGCCAGATGCTTACGGATATTTTCCTGCGTCCAATCCATGTCAATGAAATGGCTGATGCACTCTGCCGGAAGATGGCTGAATTTTACCAGCTGAAGAAACGCACAATTCTGGCTGTGGATGACTCCGGTATGGTGTTACGCAAGATTAAAATGCTGCTTGAGGATCACTATCAGGTTGTCCTTGCCAATTCCGGTGCCATGGCAATTAAATATCTGACCCTGCACACCCCGGATCTTATCCTCCTTGATTATGCCATGCCGATCGTAAACGGCGGACAGCTCATGCAGATGCTGCGGGAGGATCCGGAATTTGCCCATATCCCGATCATCTTCCTCACTGGAAAAAATGATGCTGAAACCGTAAAAAGTGCCATGTCCTTAAAACCGGATGGCTATTTATTAAAGAGTATGGAACCAGCTAAGCTGCATCAGGCAGTCGATGACTTCTTTGCCACAAGAGCAGAATCCTAATGATCCTGCTCTTGTTTTATAGTTTTTTATCGTAATCTAAAACCCGGATTCCTGGCTTATCCTGTATCACCCGTTCAATAAATCCTGTCTTAAAATCTCCCTTTTTATCGTTTCTACGGGTGTAGAAGATATAATCTCCGGCAGCATTAATGTAGCTGGTGTAGTCGTTGTA
>CAKRLN010000326.1 GCA_934359535.1 uncultured Lachnospiraceae bacterium | reverse complement strand
ATTGATAAAAGTGCCATGATGGAGGGGAATCGTTATGAAACGGATTCTTGAGATGGTAAGGGAAGTGTACCAGTACGAAAAAAAAATCCCGATCGAGAAGGATTATCTGCGGAATATCCTGTTTTTGTTTGCAGGAATTATTTTTGTGCTGAATCTGTTTACAAATGGCAGACATAATGTTGGAATCTATATTTTCTGTATTATCATCTGTTTATTTGCGGTATATATTGCAATACGGATCAATGGATTTCGAAATATTAACAGGGTTATCCACGCGGCATGTGGGCTGTTGCTGCTTTCGAGTGTTTATTGCCTTTATTTTGCGGGAAATCATGGATTTCAGAATCTCTGGTATTTCCTTTTTCCGTGTATTCTTATTATTCTGATTGGTCTTCCGATGGGAATTCCATATTGTGTAATTTACGGTGCCTGTACAACGTGGTATTTTTGGAGTGGGGACTGTGATCACGGTGTGTATCAATATTCTGTGGATTACCGTTTTTTCTATCCTGTTTTCTATTGGTCTTTTGTTCTTTTAATTATTTTTGCAGATATATTTTATAAGCAGAACCGTATCCAGTGGGAAAAGGGAAAGGCGCAGATGGAATCTGAGGTTGCAAAGACGGTCGGAGAAGCACAGAAGATCATGTTAAATTCGGTTGCTGCAATCAGCAGGATGATCGATGAAAAAGACAGCTATACAAGAGAGCATTCCAAACGCGTTGCGGAGTATTCCAGGCTGATTGCACAGAATCTGAAGGGAAATTCCTACACAAAGAAGGAGTTTGACGAGATCTATCGTAGTGCATTGCTGCATGATATTGGAAAAATCGCAATTCCGGATCGGATATTAAATAAACCGGACCGACTTACCGATGAGGAGTATGATATTATGAAAAGTCATACAACATGGGGGAAGGAAATTCTTGCCGAGTTGAAATTTCTGCCGCTTGCAGATTATGGGGCACGTTACCATCATGAGCGCTATGATGGCAGAGGGTATCCGGAAGGAATTAAGACCGGAGAGCTGCCACAGCTTGTGAGGATCATCAGTGCAGCGGATGCACTTGATGCGATGAATTCCAATCGTTGTTACAGGAAGCATTGCGGGAAGGACTATATTATTGAAGAATTTCAAAAGGGCAGTGGAAAACAGTTTGATCCAGAGGTTGCAGACTGTGTGATTCGTCTGATCGACGAGGGAATACTGCAGATTGATGGAGAATTTAAGTGAAAAAATGGATAGAAGTCATCAAGTGTCCGTACCAGGATGAGGTGCTGGCACGTTGGATGAAGGGAATTATGATTGTGGTCATGGTGCTTCATATTCTGGCACTGAAGCTTTATGGAGGCGGGGAAAAAGGGATGTTACTCCTTGCCGCTATGATTGTTTTGATGACAGTCAACCTGATCGCTGGGAAAAATAAATATTGTGCAGTACTGGATTGGATCAGTTTTTTGGGGCTTGCGGCGTTTGCATTTTTCTTTTTGAGGAAGGCATATATTGGATATTTCAGTATGTTTTATCTGCTTATTTTATCAGCAGTAAGTATTTTTGTGCTTGGCATTAAGGTCAGCCTGATTTTCCAGACCGGATGCTTTCTCGTTCTTTTGTATTGTTTACAGACAGAATGGTGCAGGCAGGAGTATGATGAGCAGCTTGTGTTAAGATATCCGTATCTCTATCTGTGCATTATGGGAATCTGCTATATTATTATGTATTCGATCCAGAAATACTGGGTGGAGAAGGAGAAGCGGCAGAAGATTCTGGAGCACCGCATCCGTGAGGAAAAAGTTAAATTAGCAGAAACCTCGTTAAAGGTCATTACTTCGATGTACCGTGCCTTAAGTGCAAAGATTCCAGGGATTGATCAGCATTGTGAGCAGGTTGGAACAGATTCAAGAAGGATTGCGGAGGTGCTTAAAAAAGAAGAAAAGGATCGCGCAGCGAAATGGCAGTTTTCCATGAATGCATATTATGCGGGACTTCTGCATGAGGTTGGAACAGTCGGGCTTCCTGATGAAATCCTGAGCAATGACAATCTGACAGAGGAGCAATATGCGGTTTACCAGGGGTATGTGGAGAGCGGTTATCAGATTATAAG
>CAKRLN010000325.1 GCA_934359535.1 uncultured Lachnospiraceae bacterium | reverse complement strand
AGGTATTTGCAACATGGCTCAACTTGGAAAAGGCAAATTAAATTACAGATGTCCATCCTGCTTTATGAGAGATCTGGACATTGATATGTTTTACGATAAGGATACAAAAATCTACAGCTGCATCCGATGCCAGTACAGAGGTACGGAGGAAGATGTACTGGAAAAGAATGAAATGGTGCGTTTCCGTTATGGGGCAATGCATAAGAGATTTGATAAATTTGATTTTGATTAAAGATCGCGTTATGGAACCGGCATGGAATAGAAGTGCCGGTTCCTTTTTCTTTGTGAAAAAATTACCAGACTTTGTTAATTATGACGAAAGCAGGCAAAAACGCACATTTTGTGATATAATATGATTGAAAACGAATGAAACGGGAGGGCAAAAATGGCTAAAAAGAAAAAGGAAACCATGGAGTTCCGTTTCTATGAGGTTCCGCAGAAGGAGATGGTGCTTGCACTTTTGGGGGACAGCTGGAACCGGGTATATGGGCATGATGAATTTCATCTTCATTTTCATAATCTGATGGAGGTAGGTTATTGCAGAAGAGGGGAGGGAAATGTGTGCTTTGATGAACAAAAGCTCCGTTACAGTGCATCGATGATTACGGTGATTCCGGCGAATTATCCGCATATTACGATCAGCGATGGGGAGATGCCGAATTTCTGGGAGTATCTGTTTTTTGATCCGGAGCAGATTATCCGGGAGATTTATCCGGACAATCCGATCTACCAGAGGGAGATGCTTGAGCTTGTCAATAAAAGTGCCGTGCTGATGCATGAAAGTGAACATCCGGCACTTGTCGACATGGTGAAGACGATCATGGAGGAAATGCGCAGCAAAAAACCGCATTATATTGAAGCTGTAAGAAGTCTCGCAAGAGCGATGATGATAGAAATCATCCGGTTGGATGAACAGCGGAATAATGAGATTATGGAGCCTGCGCGGATGATGAAAAGCACGCAGATTACGGCGGCGCTCGAATATGTGAATGCGCATTATGCACTGCCTCTTAGAGCGTCGGAGCTTGCGGAAGTGTGCAATATGAGTGAGACACATTTCCGCCGTCTGTTTGAGGAAAATGTTAATATGTCACCGATGGATTATGTGAATCTTGTGCGCATCCAGAAGGCATGTGACTTAATGAAAAAGACGAACGATTCCATGGATATGATTGCGGTGAAATGCGGTTTTGCGACAACGAGCACCTTTAACCGGAATTTTAAGAAGTTTTTGTCAACTTCACCATACCAGTGGAAGATCAATCCGGACAATTATGAGCGGAAATTATTGAATTTTAACATATCTGCATTAAAGGGATGGTAGACAGGAACGATTTCAAATGAAAATATGGTTGAATATGCGCATTTTATAGCAGAATAAGTTCACACAAAGAACATATAGTTCGTTATAATACACATATAATCGAAGTGGATGAAACAGAAACTTGACAAAATGCACAAAGCGTTTTCGAAGGCGGATGGGAAATCGCAGGCATTATAACGATAATGTAGTACTTGGGAGGAAAGGAAATATGAAAAGAAAGGTTTTATCAGTATTACTCGTAGCAGCAATGACAGCTTCCATGGTGGCAGGATGCGGAAGCGGTAAAGGATCTGGCAATACAACCGGAGGAGATACCCAGAGCGGCGGAGATCCGACAGCGGGTGAAGACGAACATACATTAAGCGTTTCTGCATGGGATACAGCGTTTAATATTCCAGCATTAAAGGCAGCAGCAGAAGCATACAAAAAGGATGTAGATCCAGATTTCAATTTAAAGATCAACGAAGTGTCACAGTCTTCTGATATTGAGAATTCTATCACACTTGCAGGATCATCTGGAGATTACAGCACACTGACTGATATCGTATTATTCCAGGATCACTGGATCCAGAAATACGTAGCAGATTATCCGGATGCTTTCCAGGATGTTGACGATATTGATATTGACTGGACAGATTTCGCAACAGAAAAATTATCCTTCTCAACAATCGATGACAAGCATTACGGTGTACCGGTAGACAACGGAACTGTAATTGCAGCTTACCGTATTGACCTGTTAGAGAAGGCAGGCTATACCATTGATGACCTTAAGGGCTGCACATGGGATAAGTTCATTG
>CAKRLN010000324.1 GCA_934359535.1 uncultured Lachnospiraceae bacterium | reverse complement strand
ATCTTCCACACCGGTGTACTCATAATCCTTGTTTGCCTTTTCACAGGTTCCTGCACATTTTACGAAGGCAACCTTCTTAACGCCTTCTTCTGCAGCAACGCCCATAATCTCGCCAACTTTTGCAGCAACCGGAGCTCCTCCGACCGGACACTGGTTAACTGGTGCTTCTCCTTTTACAATCGCAGCGGCAAGTCCGGAGCATCCTGCGTATCCACATCCACCACAGTTATTTCCCGGAAGAACGCCAAGAATTGCTTCTTCTCTTTCGTCAACTTCTACTTTAAATTTCTCCCCAGAGATTCCGAGGAAGAAACCAATTATAATACCAACGCAGCCTACTACAAGTGCTGCTACGATAATTGCAGTAATATTCATTTACCAATTCCTCCTAAATCATTCCTGAGAATCCCATGAAGGCAATTGACATTAAACATGCAGTAATTAAAACAATTGCTGTACCCTGAAATGTTTTTGGGATGTCATTATATTCGATTTTTTCACGGATGCCTGCCATCAGCACGATTGCAATAAAGAAGCCTACTGCTGTTGCGAATCCGTAAACAACACCTTCAAGAATTGTATATTCGTAAGTAACACAGTTTAATGCAACACCAAGTACAGCACAGTTTGTTGTAATTAATGGAAGATATACACCAAGTGACTCATATAATGGCGGCATCATCTTCTTTAAGAACATCTCAACAAACTGAACCAGTGCTGCGATAACTAAAATAAACACGATTGTCTTTAAATAGGTCAGATCAATTCCTTTGCTGATCAAAAATGAATTGGCAAGGATAAACTTATAAATCAAACCTGTAATAAATGAAGAAATTGTAATAACGAAAATTACGGCTCCACCCATTCCGGCAGCTGTATTTACCTTCTTAGATACACCAAGGAACGGACAGATACCAAGGAACTGGCTTAATACTACGTTATTTACAATTGCAGATCCTACTGCGATAAGTAATAATTCTTTCACTGTCATGTCCTCCCTTAATTATTTGCTTCTGTGGATTTGCCACTGCAGGAAGCAGACTGTCCACAGTGTGCACAATCTCCACTGATACATCCGGATGGCTCTGCAAGAGGTTTGCCCTTCTGCTCCATCTTCTTACGTACAATGTTCATTCCTGCAACAAGGAATGCCAGTACAAGGAATGCACCAGGTGCCATGATAAAAATGGTAATCGGTGTAAATCCAGGAATTGCGGAAAGCACCGGAACGTTGAATAACGTACCTGCACCAAGAAGCTCACGGATTAAACCAATGCTTGTTAAACCAACCGTAAATCCAAGGCCCATTCCAAGTCCGTCAAAAATAGATGGAACAACTGGGTTCTTGGAAGCATAGCTCTCTGCACGGCCTAAGATAATACAGTTAACAACGATCAGCGGAATATATACGCCAAGCGCTGCAGACAGTGCTGGAATATATGCCTGTAATACAAACTGTACAATTGTTACAAGTGAAGCAACAATAACAATGTATGCCGGCATACGCACACCGTTTGGAATAACCTTACGGAATGCAGAAATTAAAAGATTGGAAAAAATTAAAACTACGGTCGTGGAAAGTCCCATTCCAAGTCCGTTAATGGCACCACTTGTAACTGCAAGTGTCGGACACATACCGAGCATCAGGACAAAGGTCGGATTCTCCTTGATAATACCGTTATATAAACGTTCTACGTTTTTGTTCATTATTCGGCACCTCCCTGTAATTCATTCTGGAAGTATAAAATTGCAGCATTGCAGCCGTTTGCCATTGCCTTGGATGTAATAGTAGAACCAGTGATGGCTTCGATTTCATCATCCGAAGACGGAGTCTGTTTTACAACCGTGAAGGAATCTACGTTCTTTCCCTCAAACTGGCTGTAGAAGTCCTCTTCCTCTGCTTTCATACCAAGTCCCGGTGTCTCCGAAATATCAGTAATGGAATAACCGTTTACAGTGCCATCATTCTGAATTCCGACAGAGAATGTAATGCTTCCCTGGCTTCCGTCCTTTGCAGTTACGGTAATAACATAGCCAAGCACCTCTCCACTTGCATCAAGGGCACTCTCTACATCATCAATGGTATCATTATAGCCAGCATCAGCAACCATGGTATTTGCATCATCTGCATCAT
>CAKRLN010000323.1 GCA_934359535.1 uncultured Lachnospiraceae bacterium | reverse complement strand
CATCCTGCGCCTCAAGCTCATCCTCCTCAAGAAAAATCCCCTGCTTTGCGATCATATCTGCAATGACCGCCCTGCACTCTCCGATTGTCAGTCCAAGAGATGTATAAATTTCATTGTTCTCCTCATAGAGTGCCACAAGAAACTGCATATACGCATCCATATTTTTCGTCCGGAACAGCTTATAAAATCCGTCCGGTATTCGTTTCTTTATAATCATATCTGCCTCTCATTGTAAAAAGCAGGCGCATTATGCTTTTTTCGCATGCGCACTGCGATCCTTTCGTTCCCATATATAATAGGTAACGATCAGTAAAATTCCGGTAAAAACCCATGTGACCGGGCTTGCCAGACGTACTGCCCAGTAGCCGAATGGTTTTAAGGTACATACAATCACAACGGTTCTGCATACAAGCTCCACAACGCCACTGATCATCGGTACAAATCCACGGTTTAAACCCTGCAGCGCATTCCGATAAAGAAAAATCCACGCAAGTGGAAGCATAAACCACGCAATTGTTGTCAGGTACTGCATCGCATATGTATAAATTTCCTCTGAAGGATTGCTTACAAAACAACTAACAATAAACCGTCCACAGAATACACAGATGCCTGATGCCACAAGAGAAATCGCAATGCAGATGAAAAATCCCTTTTTCATCCCATCATAGATCCGTTCATGCCGTCCTGCACCAAGGTTCTGTCCACAATAGGTTGCCATTGCCGTTCCAAGTGTCGGCATTGTCTGCGTCGAGAGATTCTCCACCTTCGATGCTGCCGTAAAAGCCGCAACCACACTTGAGCCAAACACGTTGACAGCTCCCTGTAAAATCATCGTTCCAACCGCAGTGATCGAATAATTGAGCGCCATCGGAACACCAATGGAAAGCATATTCCCCACCCCCGCTGCATCGATATAATAATCCTCTCTTCTTGTCCGTAAGATTTCATATTTCCAGAACATATAAAGAAAGCAGAGCACTGCGGAAACACCCTGCGCAATAATTGTCGCATAGGCAGCCCCCGGTGCGCCAAGCTTCACTACAACGATCAGGAATACATCCAGGATAATATTTAACACCGATGACAGAATCAGAAAATAAAGCGGTGTCCTGCTGTCTCCAATTCCCCTTAAAATACCAGATGCCACATTATAGGACATCGTCAAAAGAATTCCTCCAAAAATAACCTTAATATAGGAATCTGCAATTCCAATAATATTTTCCGGTGTCTTCATCCACTCTAAAAACACGCGCGAAGCCGCTACTGTCGGCACAGTAAGTATGACAGAGATCACAATGGTCAGAAGAAGCGACAATGCAACATAATGCTTTAGCCTTGGAAAATCCTTTGCACCAAACGCATGGGACACCATAACTCCAAAGCCCTGTGCAATTCCATTTGCAAAACCTAACACAAGAAACATCAGACAGCCTGTAGAACCAACTGCCGCAAGCGCATCTTCTCCAAGATACTGTCCGACAATGATCGTATCTACCATATTATAAAACTGCTGAAAAATATTTCCAAGTAAAACTGGTATCGAAAACAGCAGAATCATCTTCAGTGGTCTGCCTGTTGTCATATCCTTTGCCATTTCTATTCTCCTTTTCTCTGGTACTTTATATACACACGTTATTACAATATAACGCGTTCATTTATAAAAAACAATATCCTTTTTCTAGTACTTTTGTATCACGGTCATTTTTGCTATGCAAACATTGCATGTTGTTTCATCTATAAACCCATGATATTATAATCATGCAAGCAGGGAACAGTAATAAGAACTGCTGAAATAGAACAGAAAACTGACTCCCCCCAATTTGTCAGTTTTGACTATATATATTGTAACCCTTTCCTTTATTCCCTTTATAAAACCCCCTATGCTTTGTTGGGAATGCAAAGCACAGCACCACAAATGTGATGAGCATTTGATGGTGTTTTTTTCTGCCATTTTTTCATTATAATAATTCATCCCACCCATGCATTCGCAAAACCACGCTCTCCTGCAAATAAAAAAAGCAAAATACCATCTCTGATATTCTGCATACAATCTTCATGCTTTCCAGCTCTTATTCCTTTTAATCGGGGTGACAGGATTCGAACCTGCGACCTCCTGGTCCCAAACCAGGCGCTCTAGCCAAGCTGAGCCACACCCC
>CAKRLN010000322.1 GCA_934359535.1 uncultured Lachnospiraceae bacterium | reverse complement strand
GGATAGTAGTATTGCCACAGAGGGGAACGCTTTCTGGTGGAACCTGGGATCTGTCCGGATTTTCGGATCAGGCACTGACACTTGCAGCTCTTGCCCCATTTGCGGCATCTCCGGTTACAATTACCGGAATCGGACATATCCGTATGCAGGAATGTGACCGGATTCATGCAATCTGTGAGAACCTATCTGCAATGGGAATCCGTTGTGTGGAGAAAACAGATGCCGTAACAATTTATCCGGGAACGCCACAGGCAGCAAATATCAAAACCTTTGACGATCACCGTGTCGCAATGTCCTTTGCGATTGATGGACTTGTTACGGATGGAATCCGGATTGAAAATCCATCCTGTTGCAAAAAAACCTTTGAGAATTATTTTGAAGTGTTAGAAACACAGGTATATGATTAAGAAGAACCCCCGGTCTTATGAGTAAGGCCGGGGGCTCTTCTTATACAGCTGGGACATTTTTATCGTTTGTAAAGGGTATAATTGCGTTCTGTCAAAAGGGCAACGGCAAGATCTAAGGATTCCTGATCGTAGAATTCGATCCGGAGCACTCCGTCTTCAAATTCGCGGTTATTGATAATGCTGATATTTTTGATGCTGATGCCCTTTAAAGCAAGAATCGTAGCAATTGCGGCAATTCCTCCTGCTTCATCGATCAGATCGAGATAGATCTCATATACGACTGCATGTGCTTTTCCAGGTACGGTAATGGAATCCCTGTAGTCCCTTGCCGATGAAAAATATTCAATCATTGCATCGGAATCTGCCTGTTCGATCAGTGTTCTTAGATGGCTGATCTCGTCCATATACTGATCAATCAGATTTAATACTGGTTTTTGGTTTGACAGAAAAATATTCTGCCACATAACAGGGGAGGAGGAGGCAATTCTTGTAATATCCCGGAATCCTCCTGCGGCGATTGTTTTCATGGTATCATTTTCATCGTCGATTCGCTGGATCAGATTAACCAGTGCAAATGCAATGACATGCGGAAGATGGCTGATGGATGCCGTTGCATAGTCATGCGTTTTATAATCAAGAACAAGCGGGATTGCTCCAAGTGAAGTGACAAAGCTGCGGAAATTATCAAGTTCCTCCTGCGGTGTTACGGTTGTCGGAGTAATAATATAGTAGGCATTTTCCAAAAGGTATTCGTTTGCGTTTGCGATGCCTGTTTTTTCTGAGCCAGCCATTGGATGTCCGCCAATAAAGTTTGCTTCCATGCCAAGGCGGCTGATCTCTTCATGGATCTCAGTTTTTGTGCTTCCGACATCTGTGATATAGCAGTCCTTTTTTATAATGTCTTTCAGTTTGGCAAGATAAGAAATGTTTTTCTGCACCGGAGCACAGAGAAAAATATAATCACATTCCGAGAATGCGGTAAGTGGAAGCAGCTCCCGGTTGTCAATAATACCAAGCTCATATGCTTCCCGAATGGTCTCTACATGTCCAGCAGATGCAATAATATGAATATCCGGATGAATGGCTTTTAGCTTTTTTGCGATCGAGCCGCCGATTAAGCCAAGTCCGATAAAACCAATTTTATGAAATCCCATGATATTGTCCTCCAAAATTAATACCTGTTTATTGTACTATATTTTCGATCTGTGAGAAAGAGGTTTTTCAGAAAAAATTTTACCCGTTGAAGCGTTGAAGTGATAAAGCACTCTGGAAATCGATAAATGCAAATGGCAATAGCGAAAATGTACAAGTTTTTAAAATAAAATTCATATTAATTATGCAAATTCACTTGTAATTGCGGGTAAAAATCAGTAAAATATACCTATAGTCGATACGAAGTCAGAGCGAATATCGTAAATAATGACAAAAGTTGGAGGTATTTACTATGAACGTTTACACAACAGACAAAATCCGGAATGTCGTTTTATTAGGTCATGGGGGAAGTGGCAAGACATCGCTTGTGGAGGCAATGGCTTACCTGGCAGGAATCACAACAAGAATGGGGAAGACGGCAGATGGAAATACATTAAGTGATTTTGACAGGGAGGAGATAAAAAGGCAGTTTTCTATCCATACATCCATTCTTCCAATTCCATGGGGAGATACGAAAATTAATATCCTGGATACACCTGGATATTTCGATTTTGTCGGAGAGGTTGAAGAAGCAGGCTCAGCCGCAGATGCCGCAGTGA
>CAKRLN010000321.1 GCA_934359535.1 uncultured Lachnospiraceae bacterium | reverse complement strand
AGGTAATTGCGAAACTCTCTTTTACTCACATTTTATTGTTCAAAGTGACAAAAATCTTCGAAGACACGCTTTCGCTAGCCTATTCGTATATGTACTGTATATATCGTATATATACATATATACAGTATGGGAGAAGAAATGTCAATAGAAACATAGAGACAAGAATAAAAAAACACCCGATCGGGCATGCTTACGTTATCAATCCCGGAGGTGTTATGATGTCTACGTATAAGGTTGAAATCTGCGGTGTCAATACCGCAAAGCTCCCAATATTAAAGGAAGAAGAAAAAGAAGAACTGTTTCGGCGGATCAAGGCTGGTGACAAATCTGCAAGAGAACAATATATCAAGGGAAATTTACGGCTTGTCCTTTCCGTAATCAAACGTTTTACCGGTCACAATGAAAATATTGATGATCTTTTTCAGATCGGCTGCATCGGTCTGATGAAATCAATTGATAACTTCAACCCTGATCTACAGGTAAAATTTTCCACTTATGCTGTCCCGATGATCATCGGTGAGGTGCGGCGCTACCTGCGCGACAACAGCTCCTACCGCATTCCACGCTCTTTAAGGGATACTGCGTATAAGGCAATCCACTCCCGCGAAATCTTATCAAGAACCGCCCTGCATGAACCTACCTTAGACGAAATATCGGCTGACTGCGGTATCTCCAAGGAGGACATCGTATATGCACTTGATGCCATCCAGACACCCCTTAGTCTCTTCGACCCGATCTACACGGAGGGCGGGGACACCCTCTATGTCATGGATCAGATTTCGGATAAAAAAAACAAGGAGGAAAACTGGGTACAGGAGCTTTCCATAAGCGATGCCTTAGAACGGTTAAACAAACGGGATGAACAGATCATCCGTCTCCGTTACTTTGAAGGCAAAACCCAGATTGAGGTCGCCGATGAAATTCATATCTCCCAGGCCCAGGTTTCCCGCCTTGAGAAAAATGCATTAAAAACCATGCACAAATATTTATATCCCGATGAGCCTGCCAAGCTTTCCCATCCGTGATACCACACAGCCATCCTCTGCTGCCATTAGCGGTCCCACTTGTCACAGAGTGCATTGATCTGATCTGCGAATTTGGCAAGGTCCTTGTTCGCCATACCCTGGCAGCGTTTGATTACATCGATCAGGCGGTGGCCTGCTGCCAGCAGTCTGTCATATACGGTATTGGAAGCTTTGGCGGTACGTGTCTTCTTCTCCACAAGCAGTCTTGAGCCTTGTTTTATACACTCGCCAGTCAGCAGATCATAGCAGTCCCCACTGTAAGGCGCCACAGCATCAAATCCGACAGCCTCACGCACATGCTTTGCAAAAAAGTCTGCCACAGCATCGTCTCCGTGTACGATAAATACCTTTTCGGGCTGCTTTGTGAAAGCCCCGATCCACTTTGTCAGGTGATCCATATCCGCATGTCCGCTGATACCAGGAAGGCTTAGGATCTCGGCATGCACCTGGATCGGCTCTCCAAACAGCTTTACCTCTTTTACCCCATTTAACAGGGAATGGCCAAGCGTGCCAGGAACCTGATAACCTACGAACAGAATCGTAGAATCCGCTCTCCAGAGGTTGTGTTTCAGATGATGGCGGATTCTTCCGGCATCACACATTCCGGCAGCCGAAATAATAACCTTCGGTGTCTGGATAAAGTTGATGTTTTTCGACTCATCGCTTGTTACGGCAACCTTAAGTCCCGGAAACTGGATTGGGTTGATTCCCATATTAATAAGCTTTCTTGCCTCTTCATTGAAGCATTCTGAAACATTCTTATTGAAAATGTTCGTTGCCTCTACCGCAAGCGGACTGTCAATATACACCTCAAAATTCCGGAATTCCGGAAGCAGATCCTCCGTCTTGATTCTCCGCATAAAGTAGAGCATCTCCTGCGTGCGTCCAACCGAAAATGCTGGAATTACAACATTACCACCGCGCGTAAAGGTTGCACCCATGACCTTTGCAAGTATGGCCGCATAATCCGGCGGTGTCTCATGGTTCTTATCGCCATAGGTCGATTCCATAATGACATAATCGGCATCCTCGATGTATTCCGGGTTCTTAATAAGCGGACGGTTTCCATTGCCGATATCCCCAGAAAATACGAGCTTTTTCGTGATACCATTCTCCGTGATCCACATCTCAATGGATGAGGAACCGAGCAGATGACCCGCATCCACAAAACGAACCTTAAGTCCGTCACAGAC
>CAKRLN010000320.1 GCA_934359535.1 uncultured Lachnospiraceae bacterium | reverse complement strand
CAAATGGACTGATCAGCAGACTGCTCCAGACGGCATCCGCCGATATGAAGTCGCAGATGGAAAAGCTTCTGAATGGTGAGAACGTGGTTGTGAGCTTTGATGAACAGATTGTGTTCAATCAGCTCGAACAGGATGAAAATGCAGTCTGGAGCCTTCTTGTTGCAAGCGGCTATCTGAAAGTCGAAGAGGTAGAATACCGCGGGCTGATGCTAGAACCATGGTATCATCTGAATATTACAAATCTGGAAACGGTCAGCATGTTTTCTGGGATGTTCCGTGGATGGTTTGCAGCAGTGTCACCGAATTATAATGGATTTATTACGGCATTGTTAGAGGGAAATGTGAAAGCAATGAATCTGTACATGAATGATGTGGCACTTACGACCTTCAGCAGCTTTGACACAGGAAAATATGCTTCGGAAAGAAGGCAGCCGGAACGCTTTTACCATGGATTTGTGCTGGGGCTTTTAGTGGATCTTAGGGACCGTTATGAGGTGCGTTCTAATCGGGAAAGCGGATATGGGAGATATGATGTGATGCTGATCCCAAAAAACACCGGAGATGCTGCAATGATTTTTGAATTTAAGGTAAGGGAGCCGGATACGGAGAAAACATTAGCGGATACCGTAGAGGCAGCACTGGAACAGATCCGTACAAAAAGATATGATGCCGAACTGATTGCGCGCGGGATTAAACAGCGCAGGATACGGCACTATGGATTTGCTTTTGAAGGCAAAAAGGTATTGATTGGATAAAGTGGTTTTCAGGGAGAATTATGACAAAGAAACACATGATAAAGGGCATCTGTATGGCGGCAGCGGTAAGTCTTGCGGCAACAGGCATTTCGTTTCCGGCAGAAGCCACAGAGCAGGGAAATGAAATTCAGAACACAAAGGATCAGATTGAGAATCTGAAAAAGGAACAGCAGGATGCGCAGGAGAATGCCAATGCACTTGAAGAAGCCAAAAAGAAGCTTGAGGCATCCATTGGGGAGATGAATTCGGATCTGGATACTGTTGCCGCATCGATCGGGGATATCCAGGACCAGATTGCAGAGAAGGAGACAGAGATTGCAGAATCCGAGCAGGAGCTCTCGGAGGCTCAGGCAGCAGCGGACAAGCAGTATGCGGATATGAAGAAACGCATCCAGTTCATGTATGAGAATTCCAAGTCTTCAGTATGGACAACGCTGTTTGAAGCCGGATCATTTGCCGAGCTTTTGAACCGGATCGAATATATTGCAGATGTCAGTGCGTATGACCGGAAAATGTTAGATGTCTATCAGGATACGATTGATACGATTGCCTCTTATAAAGAACAGTTAGAACAACAGAAAACGGAGCTGCTGGCATCCAAGGAGGAGCTAAAGGGAAAGGAAGCGGATTTAAATACACTGATTGCGGGTACACAAAGCGAGCTTTCTGATACAAGCGAGGAGCAGAAGCAGAATCAGGAAAAAGCGGATGAGTACGCGTCAAAGATCGATGCAATGGAAGAATATGAGCGTCAGCTTGAAGAGGAACAGGCAGCGCGGGATGCTGCCAATATGGCACTGATCAAACAACAGGAGGAAGAGCTTCGCCAGGCAAAAGAAGAAGCAAAGCGCAAAAAAGAGGAGGAAGCGAAAAGAAAGCAGGAGGAGCAGAATCAGCAGAACCAGAATCAGCAGAACCAGAATAACGGGAGCAGTCAGGATGATTCTGGAAACCAGAGTGGTAACGGACAGAATGACGATAAGGACGATGGAAATTCTGGAAGCGGAAATGGATCAGAGGAAAATGGATCAGAGGAAAATGGAGATTCCGATAACCCGTTTGCGGATGTATCGGAGAGTGAGATTTATCTGCTTGCTGCGATCATTGACTGTGAGGCAGAGGGAGAATCCTATGCCGGACAGCTTGCGGTTGGAAGTGTTGTATTGAATCGTGTTGAAAGCAGGTATTTTCCAAATACCATTACAGGAGTCATCTATCAGACAAATCAGTTTGCACCGGTAGCCAGCGGCAGACTTGCCCTGATGTTAGAGCGTGGTGTAACGGACAGCTGCATGAAGGCTGCAAAGGAGGTGCTTGCCGGAAATCGTACGGTAAGCTGCCTGTATTTTCGTACAAATAACGGTCTGATTGATGGTCAGATCATAGGAAATCATGTCTTTTATTAAAATTTACGAAATTTGACAAAATTTATAGAAAGAATTGTAAAATCCATTGATTTTATGAATAGAATGTGCTATTATGAGTTTGTTAAAAAATTA
>CAKRLN010000319.1 GCA_934359535.1 uncultured Lachnospiraceae bacterium | reverse complement strand
GACCTCCGGTAAAGATACCAGAAAATACCGACCGGTACATAAGCTCGGTGATTCCCTGCGCCCCGGGAACCGGAAGCATGTCCACCGCAATATAGACGGCTGCCTGCAAAAGAATGATCGTAAGCGGTGCTTCCCCGCTCAGACCAAAGCCGCGGTACACAGCATAGGTAAGCACAAATAAGGTGCAGCGCTGAATGATCGTAAGGAAAAAGATAAGAAGCACCTTTCCTGGATTGGCACTTAAAAACTCCACGGCTGCCTGATACCCCTGGATAAAACCGTCAAGCGGTGCAAGCCGTCCTTCATCCGGCTTTAACAGATGCAGCTTTACAAACAATTTCTCCGCCTCTGCTGCCATGTGGCGGATCACCTTCGGGCAGAGCATCACACCCCAGATCAGGGCAACAAGAAGGACATTTAATCCGATCCCAAGCAAAAAAAGATAATAATAATTTCCAAGATATCCATGCAGCGGGATGCTCCAGAACAGAAGGATTCCAGCACCGATCACAACAAGCACAAGCTTATACATAAGTGCCACCATCATCAGTACAACCGTGCTGTCTGAGACACGGTTTCCATCCTTTTTCATATAATAAAGCTGCATCGGCTGTCCGCCTGTCGCAGACGGCGTGATACCGGAATAAAAAAATCCGATAAAGGAATACTGAATACACTGAAGCAGCCCGCTTTTTCCATTCAGTCCCGCCAGCAGATACCAGATCATCGTACCCTCAATGCTTACAAAAAGCAGTGCAAGCACGATCGCAGCTGCCATCGCAGACGGCTTCATCCTGCACACGGCTGCAAAAATCTGTACCGGATTCTGCCCATGAAATACTGCGGCAAACGTGAAAAGCATAATAACCGCAAAAAACAAAAGCTCCACGATACGTTTTTTCCTGTCATTCATAGCTGAAAGCTCCATTTCTTACGGATTCCGGAAGCACCATGCACCGGATGCACAGCCACAAGCTCCCTGAGTGGTCCCTCGAACAAAAGCTCCTTATCCGGATACTCCATAAAGTCCCGCGGCGTCACAAGCGAAAAATGCTTATCAAACTGTAACACTCCTGCTTCCTCTAAAAGTCTTGCCACATAGGAGGAGCAGGTATAATGGTTCTCTTCATAAAATGGCTTCTTCCAGAGAAGAAATGGAAGTCCGAGTACCGTATAATGATAGGTAAACCGTTCTTTCATGCACGTATGCAGCACCTCCTTTATGAATTCCTTCTGCTCCTTCGTACAGGCAATCCGGCAGACCATATAATCCGCCTGTGGGAATACCTTTAGGATCTGCTCCTTTTTCTCCTGTTCAAAGCCTGCAAAAAACGGGATTGCCGGGTTTCTTCTCCCGACACTGTAGGCTTCCTCAAGCCGTGCATCCAGCCCGATCACAACATGCACGTATTTCTGACGGATTACGCGGCGGATTATGGCTGCAAACAGTCCCGGTGTATCGACAAAACCGATATAAATATAGGAATTTTTACTGGAATTTGTAGATTCTGTTTGCAAGACGGTATCCTCCGATCGTAATTTTTCCGCCGAGCTTTCCCGGAAGGTAGGTAAATCCGCTTAATGTCAGACAGCGGAGCTTATAGTAAAGCGGTGCATTTTTCCGGTAAATTTCCTGCCAGAGTGCCCTTCTTTTTGCATATGCCTCCGGTGTATTGATAAGAAGCAGATGGATCGAAGAAATTGCCATCATAATCGAGATATTCCGTCTGAGGTAGACGGCAAGCTTCGGATGCTTTTTCGCAACCTCGCCGAGATCCGTACATTCCGCCACAAGCTTTGTCACATAGATCTGCTGGTCGATCCGGCTCATAAGCACCTTCTCATTAACAGACTGATCCTCTCTGCCAAGATAATAGTGATAGAGCGCAAGATCCATGTAATAGATATGCTCCACATACGGAAGCGGCTGGCAGGAAAACAGATTATCCACATAAAAAGTATGCTCCGGAAGCTTTATCCCCGCTTCCCTTAAAAGCTGTGTACGGAATACAAGCGCATGCATAACAAGATACTGCGATGGTTGAAAATGTCCCATTGTATTCCAGCCACATAGCTGTCTGTCGGGAAAGACGTTCCGGTAGCTCATGACCTGGGTGATTCCCTCCTCCAGATGATCATAGATATAATTGCATACAAACAGATCCGGAATCGTTGCATAGGAATCCTTCTCCTTTTTCTTTGCAAACGCTTCTATTGTCTGAAGGAGCTTCTGGTATGCATCTGTATCCAGCCAGTCATC
>CAKRLN010000318.1 GCA_934359535.1 uncultured Lachnospiraceae bacterium | reverse complement strand
GAGTTTAAGAGAATAAACAACCAGGATAAAAAGGAGAAAGTATGTACGCAGACGAAAACGTAATCCAAATCAAACACGATGTACTGTATGAAGTTGCTAAGCTTGCATTTGCAGGTGAGCTTGAGGACAAGAAGGAGCAAATCGCATACCAGCTTGTTCCGGGACCGACACCGCAGTTCCGCTGCTGTATCTATAAAGAGCGTGAGATCATAAGACAGCGTATCCGCCTTGCAGAAGGCAAAGCACCAGGTCCGATCGATGACGGCAATGTGATCCAGGTCATCAGCTCCGCATGTGCGGACTGCCCGATTTCAAGCTATGTAGTAACCGAGAACTGCCAGAATTGTATGGGAAAGGCATGTATCAATGCATGCAAGTTCGGTGCCATCGAGCCGGGACGGGACCGCTCCCATATCGATTCTACAAAGTGTAAGGAATGTGGACGCTGCGCACAGGCATGTCCTTATAATGCAATTGCACATTTAAAGAGACCATGTAAATCAAGCTGTCCGGTCAACGCAATTACCTATGACGAGTACGGTATCACCGTAATCGATGAGACAAAATGTATCCGCTGTGGAAAATGTATCCATAGCTGTCCGTTTGGTGCAATCGGTTCAAAAACTTCAATCGTTGATGTTATTCATGCTTTAAAGGATGAAGGAAAGCATGTTTATGCCATGGCTGCACCGGCAACCGAGGGCCAGTTTGGGGATCAGATCACAATGAACAGCTGGAAAAAGGCAATGCAGGAGCTTGGCTTTAACGGCTTTATTGAGGTTGGTCTTGGCGGAGACATGACTGCTGCTTATGAGGCAGAAGAGTGGGCTGAGGCCTATAAGGATGGCAAAAAGAAAGTAACCTCCTGCTGTCCTGCATTTGTAAACATGGTAAGAAAGCATTATCCGGAGCTTGCAGACTGCGTTTCCACAACGGTTTCCCCGATGTGTGCAATTTCCCGCATGTTAAAAGCAAAGGACCCGGATGCAGTTACCGTATTTATCGGACCATGTCTTGCAAAGAAATCCGAGGTAAAGGATCAGGCAATCGAGGGCAACGCAGATTATGTATTAACCTACAGTGAGATTCATGCAATCATGAAAGCAAAGGGTGTTGCGCTCCTTCCAGATGAAGAGTACACCTATCAGGAATCTTCCATCTACGGAAAACGCTTCGCTTCTTCTGGTGGAGTTACCGCAGCAGTTCTTCAGAGCTTAAAGGAATCCGAGGATGAGATTGACGCAAAGGTATGCAAGGCAAACGGTGCGGCAGACTGTAAGAAAGCACTGCTTCTTTTAAAGGCCGGAAGACTTCCGGAGGACTTTATCGAGGGTATGGTATGTGATGGAGGATGTGTTGGCGGACCAAGCTCACACCAGGATCAGATGGTATCAAAGAAAGCAAGAGAAGCGCTTCTTTCCCAGGCAGATGACCGTGGAATCCACAAAAATCTTGAGAATTACGATATGGATTCTTTCTCGATGCACAGAGATTAATTCTAAAAAATGCTTCCGGCAGATGATCTGCTGGAAGCATTTTTGATTCTGAAAAATTAATGTTCATTTGGAATTTTTACATTGAAATCCTGCTTCGCAAGATACTCCTTCAAAGCAGAAAAGCTCTCAGGACTGATTACGTGCTCAATGCGGCAGGCATCCTGTGCAGCGATGGATTCAGGCACACCGAGCGATACAAAGAATGCTGTAATAAACTCATGGCGTTCGTAGATCATTTCTGCAATTTCACGGCCGGAATCTGTCAGAAAAATAAATCCGGCATCACTGACTGTAATATGACCTTTTTCACGAAGATTCTTCATCGCAATGCTGACACTTGACTTTTTAAAACCAAGCTCATTTGCAACATCAACCGAACGCACAACCGGAAGCTTTTTGCTTAAGATGAGGATCGTTTCAAGATAATTTTCTGCTGATTCATTGTTGACCATGACGGTAACCTCCCTTTACATATAACTTTTCTTATTATAGCATAAATATGGCAAAAGTGCCAAGAACATCTTATTTTTTGAAGATAAATTTTATCGAAAAATGTTATTGACTTCTAATGGAGGTTAGCATATACTAACTTATGAATCAGAAACGTATGTGATATTTGTTTTATAAATACACGATGAAAGGAGCGGCTTATGGGAACAATTGTTGTACTTGCCGCACTTGTACTGATCGTTGCTTTAATCGTAAGAAGCATGATCAAAGACAAAAAGAGCGGCAAATCCTCCTGCGGTGGAGATTGTTCACACTGCAGAGGCTGTCACTAAAA
>CAKRLN010000317.1 GCA_934359535.1 uncultured Lachnospiraceae bacterium | reverse complement strand
GGCGGATGCCGTTCGCTTTCACCGGGAAAATTATGATGGAAGTGGTTATCTGACGGGGAGAAAAGGCACTGAAATTCCGGTTTTAGCAAGAATTCTTGCCGTGGCAGATTATACAGACCGACACAGAAGAAGAGGAGAATCCAAAGAGAAAATCTGCGCACTTCTGCGGGAAAAAAGTGACAGGGAATTTGAACCAAAAATTGTAGAAATTATGTGTGGGCTGCTGCAGGAGTAATCTCCTGGGCAGCCATTTTTGCGAACGGTCGAGGGGTTACGTCAGGCACCAGTAAAAGAAACCGAGTATCCAGCTGGAAAAAATACCATATAAGATGACAGGTCCTGCAATCTTAAAGATCTGGCAGCCGATCCCAAATACCTGCCCTTCCTTTTTAAATTCGATGGCAGGAGCAGCGACACCGTTAGCAAATCCCGTGATTGGAACGAGTGCACCGGCTCCGCCCCAGTTGGCAAGGGATGGATAAAGGTTTAAGCTTGTAAGGATCACACTAAGGAGTATGAGCAGCATGGAACACCAGCCGGATGCCGTGGTCTGGTCAAGGTGAAACTGATTTTTGGCTGTATTTGTGATGAACTGTCCGAGAATACAGATCAATCCGCCAAGAACGAAGGCTTTTGCCATATTGGTCCACAGATTGTGTGTAGGCGTTACCTGTTTTACATAGGCATTATATGCCTGATTCCGTTCTTCTGTCGAACTGTCAGGACTTGTAATGGTATCCAGGTGCTGCTGGAGTACTTTCTTTTTTTCAGGGTCTTCCTTATCTTTCTTCATATCGGTCTCCTTTCTATTACCTTCGGATTTAGGCAATTGCGGATTGGAATTCTGTTGTCAGTATAGCAGAAAACGGCATGGATTATGCATCACTTCTACTTTTTCCTGTTTCTTAAAGGAGCTGATCCGAAATGATCTGCTTCAGCAGGGATTTCTGACGGATGAAGCATAAAGGCTGCTTCTATCGTTGACGCGTGAATTGAATATATAAATATAATCAATTATAATGATTAAATTTAATCATGGAACTGTACAGTGGGATATGATAGAATAAATTAAATCAAGTTGGTAGATATAATTTATTGAAGAATAGGAGCTGAACAGAAAATGAAAGGTTACGATAAATACGAATGCACATATTTTATGCCGCCGGAATGCACATACGACTGGGTGAAAAAGGATCACATTGACACACCGCCGATCTGGTGCTCGGTCGATTTACGAGATGGAAATCAGGCATTGATCGAGCCGATGGGCTTAGATGAGAAGCTGGCATTTTTCCAGATGCTTGTAGACATCGGGTTTAAGGAGATTGAGGTTGGATTTCCGGCTGCATCTGAGACGGAATATAATTTTATGCGTGCGCTGATCGAGCGGGATATGATCCCATCCGATGTAACGGTTCAGGTGCTGACACAGGCAAGGGAGCACATTATTAAAAAAACATTTGAGGCTGTCAAGGGAGCACCGCATGCAGTCATCCATCTGTACAACTCAACGTCGGTTGCACAGCGGGAACAGGTATTTAAAAAGAGTAAGGAAGAGATCAAAAAGATCGCAGTCGATGGTGCCATACTGTTAAAGAAGCTTGCAGATGAGACGGAGGGCAATTTTTCATTTGAGTATAGTCCAGAGAGCTTTTCAGGAACCGAAGTCGATTATGCGGTTGAGGTGTGCAATGCTGTGCTTGATGTGTGGAAGCCACAAGGCACGAATAAGGCAATCATTAATATTCCATCCACGGTTGAAAATGCAATGCCACATGTATTTGCCACACAGATCGAATACATTAACAAGCATCTGAAATACCGCGATGCGGTAACACTAAGCCTTCATCCGCACAACGACAGGGGATGTGGGGTTGCAACGGCAGAGCTCGGTGTTTTGGCAGGAGCTGACCGGATTGAGGGAACTTTGTTTGGAAATGGGGAGCGTACCGGAAACGTAGATATTATCACACTTGCGATGAATCTGTTTTCCCATGGAGTTGATCCGAAGCTTGAGTTTTCCAACATTCCGGAAATCCGCGAAAAATACGAGAGCTTCACAAGAATGCATGTTGATCCGAGACAGCCATATTCCGGAGATCTTGTCTTTACGGCATTTTCCGGTTCGCATCAGGACGCAATCGCGAAGGGCATGGCATGGCGAGAGGAGAAAAAGCTGTATAAATGGTCGGTTCCGTATCTTCCGGTTGATCCGGCCCGTTGGCGTGGACATAGAGCAGACAAAACGCATGAGCTTCAAGGTGGCAAAGCGCATAATGCGAAAGGAGCA
>CAKRLN010000316.1 GCA_934359535.1 uncultured Lachnospiraceae bacterium | reverse complement strand
CTGATACATCACATGGGCTACAGTGCTTGGTGATGCGAGTGAATGATTCATAAGTGATGGTGGTGCTATTGTCTTGATTATGTAAGGTTTCTCTGTATGCTTGCATTTCGGGCACTCATAGGATTCCTTAAAGTAGACAAGACGCTTTAGTTGGGCGGGTATGTATTGGAGTTCTTCTCTGACAAACTCTCTGCCAAGAGGTTTGAGTCTGCCTCCGCACTGCCCGCATACAAGTTCTTCTTGCGGAAGACTTAAAATGACTTCTTCAACAGGAATATCACCGATAATCTGTTCGTTACGGGCCTTCTTCCTGCGAGCAGTAACCTTGCCCTTGGCATTAACCTTGAAAGGTTCAGATACAGTAGCATCCGCCTCAAGTTCAACTTCATTGAACAGTGACATCTGCTTACTGCCGTCATCAGCCTTTTCACTGGATGAACCGAATTTGTCATGGCGCATCTGCACAATGACTTCTGTAAGGTTTTCAATCTGTCGTGTCAGATTGTTTATGGAGTTTTGAAGCATGAGAATGGTATTATCACGTTTTGCAAGTTCCTTCTCAAGTTCCCTGATTCTGGATTTATCTGAGGTCATTTCATGGTCCTTTTTCTTGTTTTTTTTCTAAGAAAAGTATACCATAAAGTTAATCGAAAGTCCAGTAACATCAACGGTTTTAACCGTTTTTGCATTAATATATTGATGCAATTTTTGCAGGTTTAATTACTTTCTTTTGCTCCGGTTTGAGACCTTCCATAAGCCATCGGAACTGCTGCCAAGTTATTGGTTTTAGTTCGTCTTTATTCCTTGGCCACTGGAACTTACCGTTTTCAAGTCGCTTATACAGCAGAAGAAATCCATCGCCTTCCCACAGGAGAGCTTTTATGCGATCACATCGTCTGCCACAGAAGATATACAATGCCGGCGAGAATGGATCCATCTTAAAATGTTCTTGCACCAAAGCAGCCAGACCATCAATGGATTTACGCATTTCGGTATATCCGCAAGCAATATATATTTCCTTGGCTACGGTAATGTCGCCTAACATACGGACTTCAGCGCAAGAAGCACTGCCTCCACAGTCTGCCGGTCTACACCTTGGTCCACTTCCAATGTTGCCTGGGGAAGATGAACAATTACAGATGCCTGCATTTGGATGACAGGTGATGTTACTTCAAGCGACTTAAATACAACCAGAGGCTCTTCACGCTTTTCCGGAAGGCTTTCGGTTAAAGCAGGTATGTTGTCCAGTGTATGCAATCTGACTTTTTTAAGCCAGTAGTAATATGACTTAATATTAATGCCGTTTTCCTCGCACCAAGCTGCTACTGTCATGGAACTTGATTGACATTGTGCAATCAGTCCAGCCCACTCCTGAAGTCTGAGCTGAGCTTTAACTGATGAAACTTTATCCATAAATGAGACCTCCTTAGGGTTAGACCTTTTTGGACTAAACTAGGTGTATAGATTAGTCTGACTTACTCTAAATTATCTCACCAATGGATATTTAATTAAAGGCACTGGGTTATTGTGTGCTTACGTTTTGACGGCAGGCCTGAAAAAGACGCTGCACATTTTATCAATCGGTGTAATCCTTTTGAACCTCTTTTCCGTGTTTCTTTCGGCAATTCGGACGCAGCTTTTGCTGTATCTGAGCCAGAAACTTGATATTGCGCTCCTGCTCGGCTATTATGAGCATGTGCTGAAACTGCCGATGAATTTTTTCGGAACGCGAAAGGTCGGAGAGATTATTTCCAGATTTCAGGATGCGTCATCAATACGCGATGCTCTTTCCAATGCGACACTGACGATTATGCTTGACACCATCATGGCTGTCGCGGGCGGCGTTATGCTCTATCTAAAAAATGCGAGACTGTTTCTCATTACCGTTCTTATGCTTTTTCTTTATGCGCTGCTGGTTTTCCTTTTCAACAAGCCGTATCGCAAGGCAAATGAAAGGCAGATGGAAGATAATGCACAGCTCACCTCCTACTTGGTAGAATCATTGAACGGCATACAGACGGTCAAGGCCTTTAATGGAGAAGATACTGTGCAGACAGAAACAGAATTCAAGTTTATAAAATTACTGAAGAGCATTTTTAAGCTGTCGAGCATGGGGAATGTACAAAGCTCCTTGACCGCATTTGTAGAGGCCGTCGGAGAGGTCGTTATTCTCTGGGTCGGTGCTTACAGCGTTATGCAGGGGACGATGACAATCGGCAGTTTAATTTGTAGGGCTATAAGCCCTGTCGAGAACGCAAAGCGTTCGAGACAAATAAACCACCCGCTATGCGGGTGCGCGTC
>CAKRLN010000315.1 GCA_934359535.1 uncultured Lachnospiraceae bacterium | reverse complement strand
CGATCGTTTTCAGATAGGCAAGCAGATCCTTGATCTCCCGCCTTGCATAGAAGTTGACACCACCTACGATCTTATATGGGATATTCGTCTGGATAAACCGTTCCTCAAACAGACGCGACTGGGCATTTGTCCTATAAAGCACCGCACAATCATTGTAATGGTACTCCCCGCGGCGGATTTTGCCTGCAATATCCCTTGCGATATAATCCGCTTCCTCCTGCGCACTGTCTAACTGTTCAAAGGTGATCTTCTCTCCTTTTCCGTTATCTGTCCAGAGGGATTTCTCCTTGCGTCCGGCATTATGGGCAATCACCCCATTCGCTGCATCTAAGATATTCTGTGTCGAACGGTAGTTCTGTTCAAGCTTTATGACACGTGCATCTGGAAAATGCTTCTCGAAATTTAAAATGTTATAAATATTTGCCCCGCGGAATTTATAAATCGACTGGTCATCATCACCGACTACACAGAGATTCTTGTACTTCTGTGCAAGCAGGCGGATCAACTCAAACTGTGCCGTGTTTGTATCCTGATACTCATCCACCATGATATAGCGGAATTTCTCCTGGTAATAATTCAGCACCTCAGCATCAAGCTTAAACAACTCAACGGTCTTAAAAATCAGATCATCAAAATCAAGCGCATTGTTCTGCTTTAACACATTCTGATATTCGCGGTACACATCTGCCTGACGTCTTTTATTGTAGTCGCCCGCCGCCCGGTTCGTAAATTCGATCGGATCAATGAGCTCGTCCTTTGCTGATGAGATCACGCTTAAAAACATGCGCTCCTTATAGATCTTCGTGTCAATCTCAAGCCGCTTGCATACATCCTTCATTACCGTCTTCTGATCTTCTGTGTCATAGATCGTAAAATTCGTTCCGTATCCAAGCCGGTCGATAAATCTCCTTAAAATACGCACACAGGTGCTATGAAACGTTGTCACCCAGATCTGGTCTGCACCAAAGCCTGCCATGTCGGAAATACGCTCGCGCATCTCCCCTGCTGCTTTATTTGTAAAGGTGATCGCCATAATGTTGTAAGGGGCAACGTGCTTCTCTTCGATCAGGTATGCTGTCCGGTGCGTCAGCACTCTTGTCTTGCCGCTTCCGGCACCCGCAAGAATAAGAAGCGGTCCTTCCGTATGAATGACAGCTTCCCGCTGTGGTTCATTCAACATATCCAAATTCATATTCTATATCCTCTCCAGTATTAATGTGTGTTCAGGTTAATAAGTCATAACGCTTATCCTGCAAGTCACAACGAGTTATGACCTTTTGACCTTTGTATCATATCATAGAATCTATGTTCGTGGAATATGGCAAAAATAAATCTTTTTTCTCCTTGTCATATAGTTTTAATTACTATATAATGTAATAATGAGGTGAGAAAATATGGGCAAAGATGTACGGGAGTTTCTGGAGACGCTCCTTAAAAATCTCCAGTCCATCGGTTATGTAAAGCCGGAGGATATTCCAAATATCGATCTGTATATGGATCAGATCACAACCTTTATGGACAGTCAGTTAGAGGCATCCAAACGTCATGCAGATGATAAGATCCTGACAAAGACAATGATCAACAATTATGCAAAAAACGATCTGCTGCCGCCTCCTGAGAAGAAAAAATATTCCAAGGAGCATGTGCTGACTCTGATCTTTATCTACTATTTAAAGAATATTTTAAGCATCAGCGATATCCAGTCCATTTTAAATCCGATCACGGACAACTATTTCGGAAATAAAGACGGCTTTAATATGGAAGATGTATATAATGAAGTGTTTCATCTCGAAAACGAGGAATCCCAGAAGCTGTTAAAGGATCTTGGCAAAAAATACAACATCGCCAACAACACCTTCAACCAGTTCCCGGAGGAGGATCGCAAATTTTTACACACCTTCAGCTTCATCTGCCTGTTAAGCTATGATGTCTACATCAAAAAAATGCTGATTGAGCGGACGATTGATCAGTTAAATGCCGAAAAAGAAAAGGAGAAAAAGGGAAAGTAATCATCCCTTTTTCTCCTTTTTTAATCCCACTAATTTAGGTAATTGCCTGTTCCACTAGGCCTGCTCTTTGTCTGCCATGCGGGAAAATACCATGTCATATCCGTCATTTCCATAGTTTAATGAACGGTTGACACGGCTGATGGTTGCAGTTGACGCGCCAGTTTTCTCTGCAATATCTAAATACGTCTTCTGTTCACGCAGCATCTTTGCTACCTCGAACCGCTGAGACAGTGATAATAATTCATTTACAGTACATACATCCTCAAAAAATGTATAGCATTCCTCTCGATTCTCAAGG
>CAKRLN010000314.1 GCA_934359535.1 uncultured Lachnospiraceae bacterium | reverse complement strand
CCGTTGTTGTACTTCTCAAGGTCACGGTACTGGTCGATCAGGTTATAAAGATATGGATACTCCCAGGTCTTTGTGTCGTAGATCATTCCACGCAGTACGTTCTGTGGATGGGTTCCAAAGTTGGAGCCGTTTCCATCGTAGCATGCGATCAGGTCACGGGACAGATGCGGGATTGCAACAATACCACTGTCCTCCGCCTCATTTGCAGCCGGTGCATGGGTGTTCTGCTTGGATGGAATCCATGGTGCCCATGGGCCGCCGTCGAATAATGTATACCAGGAGTTATTGCATGTGTGGTATGCCTTTGGTCCTTCCTCCCAGCAGGTTGCAACTGCACATTTTACAGTTGGATAAGTCGCTTTGATGTAATTGATCAGATCTGCATCCATATAATAAGAGCTTGTCGATTCCGGATAAAATCCGAAACGGTCATGGAATTTCTCGAATACATCATTTACGATTGCCTTCTTATCTTCCATTGAAAACATCCAGATACAGAAGTCCTTTGTCTTATATTTTTCACGGAACTCTTCACATGGAAGTCCAAGAAGCGATAAGCCAATCTCGTCTCCATATTCCTCATGGTCGTGCTTTGCGATCTCAACCGCTTCATCATTGAATAAAGAAGCATAGGTCATCTGGATCGTAACCTTTAAATCATTCTTGTGTGCAATGCTCTGCTGTGTTTTGAAAATATCAAGCGACTCTGTTAAAAGTGCTTTATCCCCGATATCCTCTTCCTTTCCCTGTCCGGTAACCGTTGCAGAATACTCTGGAACCATCTCCGGGCGATGAATGACGTTCACAATAAATTTGTCCATCACTTTTCCCTCCATACTACAATCTGTTTTCTATCATTGATCATTTGTTTCATTCCTCAGCCGATTTTGTCTGCGCCCTGTTTCTTGCGCAATCGGTTGTTCTTTAATTGTAGTATACCAGGAGAGTTCTCTTGTGTCAATGTACACTTTTGATATATTTTGCGTCTTTTTTTGCACACTTTTCACAAAAGCTATTGTTTTCAACTATCGCAATGCGCAAGCGGTTGCCCTTCTACTTCGTAGATTCCTTCAGTACAACTTCATAGGAAAGAAGCTTCTTAAGCGGCACCTCTTCGCCTTCAATCATCGCAAGCAGCTCCTTGCAGGCAACCATGCCAAGCTCTCTGACATCAAAGGTCAGGGAACTGATCGACGGTGAATTGTTCTCAAGCACTGAGCTGTTATAGAAGGATGCTATACGGACATCATCCGGTACGCGAACATTCTCCTGCTTCAGCTTCATAAGCACCCTGCTGCAGATGGCATCATCCATACAGATTATGCAGTCTGCTTTTTTCTCAAGCAGCTCCTCGACTGCCTTTTCGATCTGAACACGGCTCTCAAGGTTCATGTAAAGCAGCTCCGTATTCATCGCCTTTCCAAAGCTTCCAAATGCTTCCGCAAAGCCGCGGTAACGGCTCTGTGTGACAACATGGGAATCATTCCCGCCAAGTAAAGCAATCCGCTTCATATTGCGCATGAGCATAACCGATGTCAGCTCCCGGCAGGCGCTCTCATGGTCGTGGTCAATCTGTATAACCCCGTCATAGTTCGTGCTTCCGACTGCCACAAACGGAACATGCTTGCTCTGCAAAAGCTCAATCTGTTCGTCCCGGATAAATGTCCGAAGCAGGATCACACCATCCACCTTACGGTTTGCAATCACACGCTCTAAGCTTGTCACATCATCCTCTGTGCTTGTACACAAAAGGATGTCATATTCTGAAATTCCTGCGATCTCCTGGATTCCCATAATGATCTCCTGAAAAAACGGAAGATCAACCAGGCTGTAATCCGCCGGCATAACCACACAGATATTAAAGGTTTTTGACTGTGCAAGCCCTTTTGCAATGACATTCGGCTTATAGTCATATTCTTCTATATAGTCAAGAATTTTCTTTCTTGTTGCCTCTCCGATCCTGCCCTTCCCGGAAATCGCCCGTGATACTGTTGTCTTTGACACCCCAAGTGCTTCTGCAATATCTGAAATTGTAATATTTTTCTTTGCTTCCTTCATCTTTCATCTGCCCCCCTGCCAAACTGGCATTATTTTTCTTGTTTCTATAGACTAAGTTGTTCTGAATCTTCATCTTTTATTTTTGATTTTTTGCACAGAAAAGTCAATACGGTTTTGGAGAAAACTTCCAAATATCCGGTTTTTCTTTGCAATTGTAACACAAATAGTATATATTTGTGTAAATACTTGTATTTTCTGATGGGCAATCGGTTGCACATCAGAGGAGGAAAGAGGTTAGAATGAAAACAGAACAACTCTATT
>CAKRLN010000313.1 GCA_934359535.1 uncultured Lachnospiraceae bacterium | reverse complement strand
GCACGGTGCAGGTCCATGTGGTCCGTGTTCAGAGATCTATTATGACCGTGGGGAGAAATACGGCTGTGGCAGCCCGGACTGTAAGGTTGGCTGTGACTGTGACCGTTTTATGGAAGTATGGAACAACGTATTTACCCAGTTTGAAGGAGATGGCAAGGGCGGTTATACCGAGCTTGCACAGAAGAATATCGATACCGGAATGGGCTTAGAGCGTCTTGCAGTTGTTATGCAGGATGTTGACACTGTTTTTGATATTGATACGATGAAAGCAATCCGTGACAGCGTATGCGCTCTCTGTGGCAAGAAATATCAGGTGGATGCACTGGATGATGTATCGATCCGTCTGATTACCGATCACATCCGTTCTTCTACCTTTATGGTATCCGATGGTATTATGCCATCCAATGAGGGACGCGGCTATGTACTCCGCAGACTGATCCGCCGTGCGGCACGCCATGGAAGAATGCTTGGAATCGATGGTTTATTCCTTGCAAAGCTTTCAGAGACTGTAATCAATGAGAGCAAGGACGGATATCCGGAATTAGAAGAGAAGAAAGACTTTATCTTCAAGGTTCTTACACAGGAGGAAGAAAAGTTCAATAAAACAATCGATCAGGGACTCGCAATTCTTTCTGACATGCAGGAAGAGATGGAGAAAAAGGGAGAGAAGGTATTATCCGGTGAGAATACCTTTAAGCTGTATGATACATATGGATTCCCAGTAGACCTGACGGCTGAAATCCTTGAGGAAAAGGGCTTCTCCTATGATGAGGAAGGCTTTAAGGTCTGCATGGAGGAGCAGAGAGAGAAGGCAAGAAAAGCACATAAGACAACAAACTATATGGGTGCAGATGCAACCGTATACGAGTCAATTGATCCTTCGGTCACAACTGAATTTATCGGTTATGACAATCTGACTGCGAAATCCGAGATTACCGTGCTCACAACAGAATCCGAGATTGTTGAAGCATTAAGCGATGGCGAGGAAGGTACCATTATTGTAAAAGAGACCCCGTTTTATGCAACCATGGGTGGACAGCAGGGCGATAAGGGTATGATCCGCACAGCTACTGGCGAATTTCAGGTCATGGATACTGTGAAGCTGTTAGGTGGCAAAGTCGGTCACATCGGTAAGATGGTAAGTGGCATGATTCAGTCTGGAGATGTGGCAGAGCTTTCCGTTGATGCAGATATCCGAAGCAAAACCTGCAAAAACCATTCCGCAACCCATCTGCTTCAGAAAGCACTGAGAATGGTTCTTGGCACACATGTTGAACAGGCTGGTTCTTTCCAGGACAGCGAAAGAACCCGTTTCGATTTCAGCCATTTTGAAGCAATGACAAAAGAGGAGCTTCAAAAGGTTGAAAAGATCGTAAATGATGAGATCGCAGCAGCTCTTCCGGTTGAGACGGCAGTTATGTCTGTTGAGGAAGCAAAAAAGACAGGAGCAATGGCACTGTTTGGAGAAAAATACGGAGAGACTGTCCGTGTTGTATCCATGGGTGACTTCTCAAAGGAATTCTGTGGTGGAACACATGTAAAGAATACTGCTGAGATCACAGCTTTTAAGATTGTATCCGAAAGTGGTGTAGCAGCTGGTGTACGCCGTATTGAAGCACTGACCGGTGAGAATGTCTTTGCATACTACAAGAAGGTTGAAGCAGAGCTTGACGCAGCAGCAAAAGCATTAAAAGCAACACCGGATACCGTATTAGAGCGCATTGAACATCTTCAGGCAGAGCTTAAGAGCTTACAGAGTGAGAACGAGTCCTTAAAGAGCAAGGCTGCTAAGGAAGCCTTAGGCGATGTTATGGATCAGGTTGTTGATGTGAAGGATGTGAAGCTTCTTGCTGCATCCGTTGATGGTGTTGATATGAATGGTCTGCGTGAGCTTGGAGACCAGTTAAAGGAGAAGCTTGGAGAAGGTGTTGTTGTTCTTGCGTCTGCAAATGACGGTAAAGTAAATCTGATTGCAATGGCAACAGATGGCGCAATGGCAAAAGGTGCACATGCAGGCAATCTGATCAAAGCAATTGCAGCAAGAGTCGGCGGCGGCGGCGGTGGACGTCCGAATATGGCTCAGGCTGGAGGAAAAAATCCAGCGGGTATTCCGGATGCGATCGCAGAAGCAAAGAACGCATTAGAAGGTATGTTAAAATAAAATTTTCAAATTTTTTCAAAAAATCAAAAAAACTATTGACAAATAGAAAAAATTTGTTAAAATCTTTAATAGTGCAATAAAGTTTACCTTACAGTTGATGCACAATACGCAACTGGAGGGAGGTTAGGTGTGAGATAATGTCTAGTGTAATTGTAAAAG
>CAKRLN010000312.1 GCA_934359535.1 uncultured Lachnospiraceae bacterium | reverse complement strand
CTGTTTTATCTTACATGATGAATACAGAGCTGAAAAAGTTCCACGGAACCATTACCGCAGATGAGATCGGACTTCCAGTCTCCTCGAACGGACTCGTTCTTCCATGCGGAGCCAGTGGACGGTTTGAGCGTTAATTTCAAAACACCGCAGTAACACCTGCTTATTCTATCCTGTGTTACAGCATCTTCTTCTTGCGCAAGATGAAAAGGATTACAAGGCAGACAATCAGAATGAGCACACATATGATAAGGAAGCCGTGTGGTGTTTTGGCAAATGGCATCCATTCTGCTGCCACGTTCATTCCATAAATTCCGGATATGATGGTTGGGATCGCCATAACAAGCGTGATCGAGGTCAGATATTTCATGACGTTATTCAACCGGTTATCAATAACTGAGGACATCAGCTCTCTTGTTCCGTTTATAATGTCCCTGTAAATACTAGTCATCTCGATCGCCTGCTTGTTTTCGACGATAACATCTCCAAGCAGCTCCTTATCCTCCGGGTACTGCTCAAGCCTCTTGTATCTGGTCAGCCGGTCAAGCACAACCCCATTCGCACGAAGTGATGTTGCAAAATATACGAGTGTGGATTCCAGTTCATGCAGTGCAATCAGATCCACATCTTCGGTATCCTCTCCGACACGTTCTTCAATCTCGGTACGTTTCTTGTCAATGACGCGAAGATCGCTCTGGTAAAGTGCCGATACCCGGTACAGAATCTGATAAACAAACCGGAGCTTTTTCTTTGTGGAAAATTCCTTTACGCGGTTATTTAAAAATGCCTGAAGCACTGGTGTATCTTCGGTACACACAGTGACGATCTCGTCCTGTGTCAGAATAATACCAAGCGGTATCGTTGTATAGGATTCTTTATCATGGCGTATTTCAATTGTCGGAATATCGACCAGAATCAACGTATATCCATCCTGCATCTCAATACGGGAGCTTTCCTCTTCATCAAGTGCAGCCAGCACATCTTCAATGTCAACATTCAGCTTTTCTGCAATCTCCTGCCCTTCCGCGACGGTCGGATTCGTCATCTGTATCCAGACTCCATTGTTCACCCATACTTCTTCGTGAATCAGACGATCATCTGTTTTCCAATACTTTACCATGATCGTACCTCCCTTTTACTGGACTTTTGCGTATTTTTCTGCCTGCGCATGAATCAGTTCTTCATCCTCGAAATAGTTGATCTTCATGGCACGCTTTACCTCCGATAAAGTCTGTGCTGCAACCTCACGGGCAGCATCACTTCCTTCTTTTAATATATCATAGACAGCTGGAATATCCTTTTCCAGCTCTGCTCTTTTCGCACGGATCGGTGCAAGCTCCTCCTGGATCACATTATTTAAAAACTTCTTGATCTTCACATCGCCAAGTCCGCCTCTCTTATAATGCTCCTTTAACTCGTCTAATCCGCTGTACTCCGGCAGATATTCTTCAAAATGCTCTTTTGTACTGAATGCATCAAGATAGGTGAATACCGTATTTCCCTCAATATGTCCCGGATCCGATACCTGAATATGCTCCGGATCGGTATACATGCTCATGATCTTGGTTTTCACATCCTTCTCGGTGTCTGCAAGATAAATACAGTTGCCGAGCGACTTACTCATTTTCTGTTTTCCATCAATACCCGGAAGACGCAGACACGCCTCATTATCCGGAAGTAAAACCTCTGGCTCTACTAAAACCTCATCATAGATCGAATTAAACTTACGGACAATCTCCCTTGTCTGCTCGATCATCGGAAGCTGATCCTCTCCTACCGGCACAGTCGTAGCCTTAAAAGCCGTAATATCTGCTGCCTGACTGATCGGATAATTGAAAAATCCAACCGGAATGCTTGCCTCGAAATTGCGCATCTTAATCTCGGATTTCACCGTAGGGTTTCTCTGCAGACGGGATACGGTCACAAGATTCGAATAAAAGAACGTAAGCTCCGTCAGTTCAGAGATCTGCGACTGGATAAATAAAGTAGACTTTGCTGGATCTAGTCCACACGAAAGATAATCAAGTGCTACCTCAATAATATTCTGTCTGATCTTCTCCGGATTGTCGAAATTATCCGTAAGTGCCTGTGCATCTGCGATCATAATAAAGATCTTATCAAATTCCCCTGAATTCTGCAGTTCTACTCTTCTCCGTAAAGAACCAACATAATGTCCAACATGAAGTCTTCCAGTTGGTCTGTCCCCTGTTAAAATAATTTTGCTCATTTTTGATTTTCCTCCTGTTATCTGTATGTGAGGAAATTCGGTGAAAATAAAAAAGCTCCTATCCGCAAAGGGATAAGAGCTTACTCTATCAGCCACCTAAGTTTATCACATACTATCATATGCTCTCGAAATAAC
>CAKRLN010000311.1 GCA_934359535.1 uncultured Lachnospiraceae bacterium | reverse complement strand
TATGCGAATATTGGGTAGAATTGTGGGAGTACGAAGTACGGAACAATTCGTATGGCATCTTTTGACCCCAACATCATTTAATCATACAAATAATATTTTCGCATCATTTATCCTAGTTCTATACTACCATTTTTGTCATAATGTAACAACATTATCTGCCCCAATTATTCGCAAACAGCTCCTTTGTAAATGGTGAGGTCGTTCCATCGGCAAAAGAAAACACATACAACTCATTTTTTGCCCTTGTCACACCTACGTAGAAAAGCCTGCGTTCCTCTTCATACGTTTCCTGATCGTTCCGTGGATCAGCACTCGGCAATACCCCATCTGCAGCATCACACAAATACACTCTCTCATATTCAAGTCCCTTACTGGAATGGATCGTAGAAAGCGTAAGCGGGCAGTCTCCAGTTACTACCCCCTTTGTCATAATCTCTTTCAGCTCATCCAGCCGGTCCAAAAAATCCATCAGATCCGGTTCCTGATCACCGAGCATTTTTAAAATGTCTGCTTTCCCGGCATCCATTCCATGCTCATCCATGTATTCACCATATCCCATGTAATGTGTGATCCGAAAAATTGCGCGTCCCGCTCCCTCCATACTCATATTCCGAAAATGAGTAAGCAGGGCTCGGCACTGTCTTTTTGTATATCCGGAAATTCCGTCAAATTCCAGGACAGCCTCTAAAAGAGGCTGCTGTCCAACCTGATAATTTACCGCATACGTTGCTGCCGCCTTACTGATTCCAGCTCCCATTTTATAATAGATCCGAAGGAAGCTGTCCGCATCCCACGGACGTTCGGCAAGCCGGATAAATGCGCTGATATCAAGAACAACTGCATTTGTAAAAAATACCGTATCATTATTTTTAATCCGGTACGGAATATTTTTCCTGTCTAAAAGATCAATGAGTGGCAGCGCACTTTCATGGTTCCGGTAGAGGATTGCCGTATCGCGGTCACATTCCACAGCCATTTTTGCCAGATAATAATATTGGTGATTCCGTGTTTTTACCTGTATCTGCCGGATTCTTCCAGACTCTGTCCTTACTGCTCGAACCCTTTTTTTATGCCGGTTTTTGTTTTTCTGAATAAAATGATCTGCCGCCTCCACAATCTGAGCAGCACTTCTGTAATTCGATTCCATCAAAAGGACTCTTGCTCCCGGATGATCCTTCTCAAAGGACGTAAGCACCTTCGGATATGCAGCACGGAAGCCATAAATACTCTGATCTTCATCCCCAACCATAAAGAGATTTTGAGACGTTCCAGCAAGCAGGGCAATCATGTCATGCTGGATTTTTGATGTGTCCTGTGCCTCGTCCACACATAAATAACGATATTTCTCCTGAAAATAAGCAAGAACCTCCGGAATATTTTCCAAAATATGAATCGCATAAACGATCTGATCATCATAATCAATCAGATGTTTTTCTTTTAGCCGCTTATTGTAACTTTGACAGATTTCTGAAAAATGCGGTATTGTTTCATTCATTTTTCGTATCTCGTCCTGCTTTAGACGCATGTTCTTCACATAGGTAATTCCCGTCTGCACATCCTTTATATCACTCTCTGTTGCAAAATTCCCTGTCACCTCATGAAATACCTGTTTTACAATATTTTGTGCTTCCTTATCTGCAACCGCATAAACCGTTTTTCCTCTGCGCATCGCATAATACTGAAGAATCTTCTGCGAGATTCCATTGATTGTCCGAAATTCCAGCCGCCCTGTACAGCTATCCCCGAAAATAGACTCAAAGCGTTCCTTCATATCCCTCGTTGCCGCTACCGTATATGTCACTGTAAGAATCTGCTCCGGCGGAATGCCCTTTCCATAGATCAGATAACCAAGCCTGTTTACAAGCACCGTTGTCTTTCCGCTACCTGGAACTGCAAGAAGCAGCACCGGACCATCAACTGCCTGTACTGCCTGTTCCTGCTGTTTATTTAATGTAAGTCCATATGCTTGTTGAAATTCCCTGTATGTCATAGAATCATCCTTTCCGTATGAACTACGTGTACGAATCCTTCCCGGTATGGTTTTTACTCGATCGGGAACGCGGCTTTCGCACTTTAGTCCAATAAAGTGTTTCCTGTAGCGTAAAAAAAGTCCTGCTCAGATAAGCAGGACTTCGGTTGTACCTTCAAAATTTCATACAGATTCCGATTATAATTCTTATTGCAGTTCGAAAGTGATCACTTCGATTCCGCTTCGCTTCATCTCAGCTCCTTGCTTTCGAAAGTTATTCTCTATGGAAGTTCGAGTTCGCTTCGCTTACTCGAACGACCAAACTTTTGCAGTCCGAAAGTGATCACTTCGATTCCGCTTCGCTCCATCTCAGTGTCATTTGCTCCGCAAATGTC
>CAKRLN010000310.1 GCA_934359535.1 uncultured Lachnospiraceae bacterium | reverse complement strand
TCAGCAACATTCAGCAACATTCAGCAACATTCAGCAACATCGGGATGCACAAGATGGAGCCGCAAGAATTGGCGAAGGCCATCCTCGCGTCCGGAGTGCTGTATCAGTTGTGGAAAATGACCAACGAGAAGGTCAGGAACCTCAATACCAAGGAGTACACGGACAAGCCGAAGTACATCCCATCACGCTTCCATCACGCTTCATCGGCAACCGTGGAGTGAACTTGCCAGACGAGGTGAAGAGATTCCTGTGTCACCACTCCCAAGAACCACTCCAGAACCTACCCACTTACACTCCACCTCATCTCACGCTTCTTCACACTTTACATGTTTCATACAACAAAGCCTACCACATCACACACTTCCCACATTACCGCTAGAACCAGCTGACGGGCCTGGCATCCACACCCTTCTGACTCTACCAACCACCACTCTTCTGCTTCTTGTCACTTCCAGTACAAACACCCACCTCCTTCTTCTTCACCTCGACTCTCTCTTTTCCTTCTTCTCCTCGTCCACCAAGGAGGAAATCTTCTCCATTCACCCAGAAGCACTTTTGACAGTGGCACTCACCTTCTTTGTCTCCAGCCAGCTACTCCTTCTAAATATTCACCATGTCTCGCAGGCACCTTCCATCCCTCACACGCTTCTTCTTCCTGGCCACCCACTCCCAGACATATATCTCATTGCTCGCTGAACCCGAACCCTGAAAGTCAGCATCATTCACTCTATTAGAGGCGGGCTTCTGCTAACTTTCAGGGTTCGCGTTCACCACCTAGGAGTCACTGACAGGGCAAAGCGCTACACCCGTGGCATCTTCAGCTACTGGAAGGCTCTGCACATCCGCCTGTGTATCTGCACCTCCTTGTGAGTCTGCTGCACAAGGGGCTCGGAGAGCCTGCTCTTCACCTCCCGGCACAGGCTCCAGGGGTTCCCATCCCATTTCGGACACCGGATGGTTGAACTGGACACGTGGTGCCATGACTCCATTGGGGACTATTCCCACAAAATGGCGCTCAAGTTTCGCGCAAAGTGAATACATCGCATGACGCAAGACATCTCCTCATCCATGAACTCTATCGCTCTTCCTGCCTCTAACCATCAACGCTCCGGTAGACTCAACCCTTCAGGCTGGATAACCCTTCTTTCCATATCCCTGTTCCTAACCTTCATAGCATCCTACTCCATCCATCACCAGTAGTGCAGCATGGTCACTGGCATGGAGGGCCTCTGCCATGTCTTGCTAGGCTTCCATCTCTTCTTGAGTACCCTCCGAACGATGAATCCTCGCTATATCGTTTGCCTATAGAGTAAGGAGTATTGCTGTGTACCATACTTGAGCATCCCTTCAAAAGATCATGCACTTTATCCTGAATGATTCGTAATTCTCCATCCTTCCCTTCAGGACACGTCGCAACATATCTCTGTTGAAATTCAACCCATGCAGCCTACATAGAACCCACTTCCATCAATCATCGACATGGTACCTTCTTTCACGATCGTGTCTACCCTGGACCCTATTCTCTCCATAACCAAGCTCTCTCCACATCTCTGAGAAGATAGGACGTAATGCACCGAGATACTCCGGCTTCCAGGTACGGCTACGACCTTTATTTCCTGTAGGGGCCATGTTCTAATCAATCATGTTCGTAGAAGTCCAAAACAACCCATAGATACGATGTGCTATAATATACTCTGACGACATGCGTCGGTTGTTTGTCGGAACAAATAGCACAAAAGAAGTCACTTCTTTGGACGAAGATTTGGGGCAAATGGGACTGTTGAAGACCCTAACACCCGAATAGACCAGTCACCACCACCCGAACAGACAGACCCGTCAGAGACTCGTGAGAGAGACCAGTGACGGACCACCGACAAACAAACCTCACTCGAACAGACGCACCAGTAATGGACGACCAGACGGATGAGCGACGGACCAGTGACCATGAACAGCTATAGGACAGCGACGGGCCAGAGGCACACCAACGACACACCAACGACACACCAACGACAGGTCAGTTACACATCAACAACACACCAACGACACACCAACGACGAGTCGAGCAGACGCACGAGCGATGTACCAGTGACAGATCGACGACCATGGCCAACGACGCACGAACAGCAGACCAGCCACGGACGAGCAAGCCAGTGGCCACGACCCGATCAGACGCACGAGCGACCACGACTCGAGCAGACGCACGAGTGACATGACCCGAACGGATGGACGAGTGACAAGCGAGCAGACAGACCAGCGGTAGGACCCGTGACCACGACTCCAGTAGACGGGCCAATGAGAGACGAGCAGATGGACGAGCGACGAAACACCGACCATGACCCGAGCAGAAGGACCAGCAGACGAGTGA
>CAKRLN010000309.1 GCA_934359535.1 uncultured Lachnospiraceae bacterium | reverse complement strand
CAAGGGTAACCTTCCGCTTCTCCAGCTTCATTTTACTGTCTGCTGCCCATACATACGGATCTCCGTCATCCGTTACAATGTAGCTTTCGTCAAGCCATATTCCTTCCTTCGCTGCGGTCTGTCCATAGTCCGGCTCAATATATACATGCTGTCCAAGAATCAGACCATCCGTTGAATCCAGGGTAATATAAAACGGATATTTTGTTGCACTCTGCGAGGAAGAATCATCCGAGCCATACATGCTCCCGTTATTGTTACCCTTCTCTGCTGTCTCGGTATCAATCGCTGTGATCGTACCATTCCAGGTCTGTGCCTCATCTACCCTTGAACGCACAACAACTGCCTGTCCGACGTTAAGCATCGACACATTCTGTTCATCAATTCTGCCCTTAACGCGGTAATCTCCGGTCGCAAGGATTGTCATATAGGCAGATGAATTTCCGGATGCCTCAACCCCGGAATCATTGATTGTCTTCACAACACCAGGTATTTTGCTTGTCACCGTAGCATTGTCAATCGTCTGTTGCTGCTTGTCGATTTCAACCTGCTTACTCTTTAAATCGTATTCCGACTGCTTGATGCTTGTCTGGATTGTCTGGATCTGTGTCGTATATTCAAACTGCTGATCCTCCGGTGCACTCTTTTTCTCCTTCTGAAGCTCTGCAATCTGCGAATTGTAATTGGAAATATCATTATTTACACTCTCGATATCCAGCTTTAGCTGTGCGATCTGATTCTCGGCTTCCTTCGTGTCATACGTAAAAAGCGGTGTCCCAGCCTCTACGGTATCCCCAACTGCCACAAGAAGCTCCTTAATTTCCTTGCTGGAATCCTTATTGACTTCCCATGTCTCCTGGGATTCTACCACTCCGGCATAGCTGCTTACCGTTCCATTATTCCAGCTCTGGATCTCTGATATCTTCTGTACATAAACCTTGTCAGCAGCTTTGCCCCCCTGACTGTTTCCTCTTGTAAAATACCAGACTCCCCCGATCACTGCTGCAACGGCAACGATGCCTGCTGCAACAATCGCTATGATTTTTTTTCTGTTCATGCTGCTCCTCCCTTTTTCTTTTTTCAAAATTCTTAGAAAATTCATGGATTCTGAATATGTGCAGAATTGCTCTTTTACAAAGCAGCTTCCACAGCTTTACTATAACAAAAAAAAATTGAGAAATAAGGATATAGATTCTTAAGTTTTTCTTAATGTCCTGATTTCTCAATTTTTCTATTGTTTTTTTATTTTTACTTATATTATCTGATGTATTCTCTTATTTTCTCCGGATTGTCTCACCTGCTGCACAGATCTTGTCCGCAAGACAGACGATCCATGCCTCTTTGCTTTTGGGCGGAATCACCGTAAGTGGAAACATATGATGTTTTATGATGTCCTCCTCAAGCTGTGTGATTCCCGCATCACGCTGTGCATTCCGGCAAGCCTTACCCGGATGAAAAAATCCGTGAAGCCTGTGAGATGAATCTTTCTTATGCCAGTCGTAAAGAAAATAATCATGCAGCAGTGCCCCACGGATCAACCGTTTATAATCCACATCAAGCTGAAGCCTCCATGCGATCTCACAGCTTTTTTCTGCAACACAGATGCAGTGATCATACACCGTCTGCTTTCCATGCTGCAGATACTGCCGTGTCTCTGCAAACCTGGTCTTTTCATTCAGCTGCCGGATCGTCTCCTGTAACAGTCTTCTGATTTCCTGCCTGTTCTTCCATTGTATGCCCTTACCTGATCGTTCCACTCTACTGTCCTATCCGGCCTCTCCCTCACACCGGTCGATCTCATTCTGGATCAGATGTGCAAGCCAGCCTGTAAATGTCTGTTTCTTCTTATTGAAGTCCATGTCTTCATATTCTACCTCAATTACATTATACCGGGTAACCGTCGTGCTCTCCGGCGACCGCTGCTCACCTCTTGTCTCGTAAGGAACTTCCTTGTTCAAAATTCTCGGATTGATCATCGGCATATCCACAATCCCCGCATTGATCGCGATAATACGCTTATTGACCCCGATCATGCTCGCAGACATTCCCATACAGCTGTTCTCATTTGCCTTCAGCGTATCAAGAAGGTCCTGTGCTACAGCAACATCTTCCGTAGTTGCAGGCTCAGCCTTCTGCCCTGGAAAAAAAACACCTTTGATGATATCCTTAACCATACCACACCCCATCCTTTCTTTTTATTAGTAAAAAAACCTTCTCCTCACATACATTTACATTTTAGCACATTCGTGTACTAAAATCTATACAATTTATAGAACATTTTTTTCAAAAATAACCTATGCGCGGTCCTACCGTGTTATGCAAAGGTTTTCAGTAAGGATTCAAGGCTTCATGAATAATAACCGGTTTTC
>CAKRLN010000308.1 GCA_934359535.1 uncultured Lachnospiraceae bacterium | reverse complement strand
TCCGAAAAGAGTCCGACAGAACCAAAAAGCGGAGAGAGATACAAAGGTGCAGGGTTCGCCTTACCGGACTCTATGAGGATTACCGGCTGAAACGGATCGTGACAGGCGTGTGGGCGGCAGAAAGCATTGAACTTTTAGATCATCTTCATGCACTCTGCCCCAAGGAGCCGATGTTTCTTCTGATGAAGGCACAGGCACTGATTGTAAACAGGCAGAGACAGGAGGCAGAATGGATTCTTGACCGGTTTAAAAGGAGCGTTCAGGACAGAAAGACTCCGGTGTACGGTTATTACCTGTATCTTTGCACGCTTATGGAAAGAGAACCGGTATTTGTTGATAAGACGACACAGAGCATTGAAGAAATCTTCCGGGAGAACGCAGACAGTGAACTGCTGCTCTGGGTGCTTAGCTTTTTAAGAGAGGAATACTGTAAGAGTCCGGCAGCCAGATTAAAGGCAATCACTTATTGGATCGGAAAAGGAACATCCTCCCCATTTTTCTATTTCGAGGCATATCAGCTTCTGGAACAGGATCCCTATCTTCTTCACAGGATGGATGGAACGACTATTCGGATTCTGCGCTGGGCAGCACGTAAAAAGCTGATTGGGAAAGAGCTGGCAGAACAGATCTTTGAAATTGTTCCAATGAATGAAGGATATGAAAGGGCTGTCTATGAATTGCTTATAGCAGCATACGAGGTAGAAAAAAAGCCGGAATATATCGAAATAATCTGCAGTTATCTGATCAAGGGGCAGCAGTTTGCACCGGCATTTCACAGATGGTATGAGGAAGGAATCACATTAGAACTCCGGATTACCGGGTTATATGAGGCATTTTTGCTCTCACTTGATGAGCAGGAGATCGTTCCAATTCCAAGGATTATCCAGATGTATTTTCAGTATGAAAGTGCATTGCCGTATCAAAAATTAGCAGTCCTTTACCGGAATATTATTGCAGCGAAAAACACCGGGCACGAGGTCTATGAGAAATATCAGGATACGATGCTGCGTTTTGCACTCGGTCAGATCGAACAGGGACATATCGATGATAATCTCGCTGTGATTTATGAGGATCTGGTGGCTCCCGGATTTTTAACACCAGAGCTTGCAAAGGCTTTTTCCGGAATCCTGTTCGTAAATAAATTAATGGTTTCAAATCCGTCTGTAGTCCGGGCATTTATTTATCATGCAGAAAGAGAAAAACCACAGGTGGTGCCTGTTATAAACAAGACTGCCTATTGCAGTATATACAGCAGACAGTGCATTGTGGTTTTGGAAGACGCAAAAGGCTATCGTTATTGTGCACCGGATGCGTATCTTATACAGCCACTGATGCGGCCGGACAAATATCTGGACAAATGTCTTTTTCTTGCACCAAAACAGCTGGAATATTTCATTTATGCGCTTTCTGAGCGGAAAAAAAGTACGGACTGGAACAGGGAGGATGCCAGGTATTTTGGACGGATCCTGTTGTCGAATAATTTCAGCAGACATTATAAAAACGAATTGCTTCCAGAAATTATCCATTATGCAAAGGTGCATCGGCTGGAGAGCTTTTTAAAAGATTTGTTGGAACAGACAGATCTGCTGGCGTTTGACAGTAAAAACAAAGCCCGTCTGCTTGAACTTTTTTTGGAAGAACATATGTACAAAAAAGCATATGAAGGGTTAAAGGTCTGCGGCATGGAAAGTGTAAAAAGTACATCTAAGGTGCTGCTTGCGGGCTATATGATCGATCAGAAAGGTTTTACGGAGCAAAAGGATATCCTGTTGCTTTGTCAGTCGGCATTTTTTGCGGACAAATACAGTGAAGCAACGTTACAGTATTTATGTCTGTTTTACGATGGTCCATATGAGCTTATGATTGCATTATGGGAAAAAGCGTTAGACTACCAGCTTTCCGTGAAGGAGCTTGAAAAACGAATCCTCACGCAGATGTTATATTGTGGGAAAATACATGACAGGGCAGATGATATTTTTCTGCATTATTATGACAGTGGGGCTAAGGAGCTTCTTGTAACTGCTTATGTATCGTTTCGTTCTTATGAATGCTTTACCGCTGGAAAGCAGATGAAAGCAGGACTTTATGATATTATAAAAGAGTATTATGAAAATGGGGCAGAGTGGAATGATGCCTGCAAGCTGCTTCTTTTAAAGCATTTTTCCGAGCGGGAGGATCAAAGTGGAGAAATCTGTGAAATTGAGGATGCACTGCTGTCAGAGTATATAAGGCATGGAATTGGGTTTTCATTTTTCCGGAAGCTACACAAATCACTCATCATGAAATATCATTTGTATGACAAGGTGTTTTTAGAACATCGTGCACCACACAATACCCATGTGGTGTTACATTACAGCCGGGACGAGGAT
>CAKRLN010000307.1 GCA_934359535.1 uncultured Lachnospiraceae bacterium | reverse complement strand
GGGCGCGATCAAAAAGGAAGAGGTACAGCATCTTGGAGCAATCGTCCGTGGCATTGAACCGGGAAGAACTTCGGAGGATGAGATCATTATGATTTCGCTTGGCGGTATGCCGATCTTAGATGTTGGATGGGGCTATGAATGCTATAAAAAAGCTATGGAAAATGGAATTGGAACAAAGCTGAAGCTCTGGGATACTCCTTTTATGGCATAGAAACGCCTATGAAACACAGTGTAAGAGAATTAAACATCCGGTATTTTCTTCTCCAGGTGCTTTTCTGGGGAGCCGCTGTCGTAAACTATGCTTATATGACACAGATTCTTCAGTCAAAAGGTTTTCTGGCATCCCAGATCGGGATATTAAATGGAGTAAAGCTTCTCGTTGGTGTTGTATTCCAGATCTGGATCGGAGCATTTGCAGACCGGACAAGATATACGATCCCATTGAAATATCTGATTGCGTTACTGGCAGCGGGAGCTGGAATTTTAACGCTGGCACTCTGGATGACCGGGCACAATTTCTGGATCATGCTCTTTATCTCAATGGGATTTGGAATTACCTTTACAACGTTACAGCCGCTGATCGATTCTCTGCCTATGCTTTATACAAGCCATGGCGCAGATGTCAATTATGCAAAGGGGCGTATGGGAGGAAGTATTTCCTGGGCGTTTCTTTGTATTGTGGCAGGAATGTACTGTGACCGGTTTGGACTTTCTTCATTTCCAATTTGTGGAGTCGTGCTTGTGCTTCTGCTTGCATTTGCATCTGCTGTTATGCCGTGGACATGGATCAGGAGAGAAAACATGACCAAAGGACAGGATATGTCAGGCATGATAGATGAATCGGACAGGGAATGCATGGCAGAAGGAGTCCAAATAGAACAACCGAATCATGTAGGGAAGCTTCTTTGGAGCTATCCGGTTTTTACCGTCTTTCTGATTGGCTCTGTTGTGATGTTTATGGGGTATAATTTTGGCTGTACCTTTCTGATTGATATATATAAAGGCTTAGGCGGAGGAAATACAGAGTATGGAATTGGCGAATTTGTAATGGCAATTTCCGAGGTGCCATCCGCTTTTATTATTTTAAAGCTGCGGAACCGGATACCGGTCAAGTGGATGATGGTGTGCTGTGGTTTTTTTATGATGCTGAAAAATCTGATCCCGGCATATGCAGATTCGATTCCGGTTGTGATCGGTGCACAGGCATGTGAGATGTTAGGGCTTGGCCTGTATTATGCGGGAAGTATGTATTTTATCGAAGAACAGCTTCCCGAAGCGGACATTGTAAAGGGAGCATCACTTGTCAGTGTGGCAACGGTTGGAATCGGAGAAGGGATTGCAGCCTGCTTATGCGGAGTGATCCGCAGCAGGTTTGGCTTATACGGCTTAATGAAAATAGGAACTTTCACGAATGGACTTTCGATAATTATCTTTTTATGGATGTGTACTTTAAAAAAGAAAGAATCTAAAAAACGAGATTGACTATGGGATGATTCAAGAGTTTAATATATATAAAACAAAAGAGGTTCAGAAGAAGATTCTGGACGGTCAGAGATATGGAATAAGAAATATGGAATGTGAAATATGGAAAAAGGCGAGGGTGCGAAACAGCATACCCCGTCTTTTTTTTACAAAAGCTTTTTGGGAACAGGAGTGGTGATTATGACAATTGAACGAGATGTAACAGCAGAACCAGCAGGAAGAAAAAGCAATATTGAATCGGAAAAGACGGAGGTAAGCTTTCTTTATCTGAGTGAAGAGGACATGGTGGATGCCGGGGTACTCAATGCAGCAAGATGTGTCGATGTGATGGAGGAGGCAATCGGACTTTTGGAGGATGGAGATTTCCTTATGGGGGGTCCTTATAATGACGCCCATGGATTGATGTTATATTTTCCAAAGAAATCACCGATTGAGAATTTTCCGATTAATAATTCCAGAGACCGGAGATTCATTGCAATGCCGGCATATCTTGGCGGAAGATTCCATGTTGCAGGAGAGAAATGGTATGGCTCAAATGGGAATAACCGCAGAAAGGGATTACCGCGGTCAATTCTTATGGTAATGCTCAATGATGTGGAGACTGGAAAGCCGCTTGCCTATATGTCGGGAAATCTTTTAAGCTCTATGCGTACCGGGGCAATGCCTGGAATGGCAGCAAAGCTTCTTGCAAAAAAGGATGCAAAGGTGCTGACACTTCTTGGCTGTGGTGTTGTCAACAAGGCATGCCTGATGTCGATTATGACGGTACGCCCGGAGATCGAGGTGATTAAGATAAAAGGAAGTTCACCAACATCACAGACAGCACTTAACATGAAGCATTATATTGAAAAAAGCTATCCGCGTGTAAAGGAAGTCATCATCTGTGACACAA
>CAKRLN010000306.1 GCA_934359535.1 uncultured Lachnospiraceae bacterium | reverse complement strand
ATCATATGGAGGAGTACATACAGACAAGGCTTTCAGATGGCGTTGAGGCACTTTCGGAGGGGGAAGTGGACACGATTCTGATCGCAGGCATGGGCGGAGAGCTGGTCATCCATATATTAGAGACTGGTGAGTCTGTTTGCAGAAATGCGAAGGAACTGATCCTTCAGCCGCAGTCGGACATCCGGAGAGTGCGGAGATTTTTAAGGGAACATAAATATAAGATCGTGGATGAGGACATGGTCTTTGAGGATGGCAAATATTATCCAATGATGAAGGTGGTTCCGGTAGATAACGATTCGTTCTGGGAGAACCAGAAGACGCAGACGATGGATACGTGTGATATCTATGGACCGCTTCTTTTAAAAAACGGCAATCAGGTGCTTCGCCGTTTTCTTGTAAAACAGCATAGACAGATGACCGGTATTCTTGCCGCTCTTGAGGCACAGCCGGAATCAGAGGCGATCACAAAGAGAAAGCAGGAGCTGAGAGAGGAACTGCTTTATAATGAATCTGCATATACAATACTGGGGGCGATCAAGAATGCAGGAGTGTGAAATAACCATAGTTACAGCAGGAGAAGAAGCACATCATTTCGAATCAGTCCGTGTTCCAAAAGGAACACGGATTTCAAAGCTTGCAAAGGATATGAAAGCAAAGTATCCGGAAGTGTTTTCTTCGAAGATCATGCTTGCTTTGTATAATGGAAAGCTAAAGGAGTTAAATAAGTCTGTCACTGAGAATGGAACGATCCGTTTTGTTACGATAGAGGAAAAGGACGGAAGACGTACCTACCAGAGAAGCGTAACGCTTCTGATGCAGAAGGCGGTTGATCATCTATGGGGAAAAAACGGTGTTCGGGTCCGTGTTTATTATTCGCTTGGAAATGGATATTACTGTGAATTAAAAGGTACGGATTTTGATGAGAAGAAGCTTGGAATGCTTAAGGATGAGATGAACCGGCTTGTAGAACAGGATCTTCCAATTACGAAGAAGAGTACAAAGACCGAAAAGGCAGAGGAAATGTTCCAGTCATATGGTATGCGGGATAAGGAGCGTCTTTTACATTATAGAAGGAGCTCAAGGGTCAATATTTATGATCTTGACGGGATGAAGGATTATTTTTATGGATTTATGGTTCCGTCCACGGGCTGCCTGACCGAGTTTGGGCTTGTTCCGTATGAGCGTGGCTTTGTGCTTCAGTTTCCGGATAAGAAAACAGGAAAGATTGGTCCGCTTGAGACGTCAAATAAGCTGTTTCATACACTGCGCGAATCGAGACAGTGGAGCAGGATGCTTGGCTATGGAACAGTCGGTGCGTTAAATGATGCGATTGCAGCCGGAAGAGGCGAAGATATCATTCTGACGCAGGAGGCTATGATGGAGGATAAGATCGGGGAGCTTGCAAGGGAGATTGCGGCGAACCGTGATAAGAAATTTATTATGATCGCGGGTCCCTCCTCTTCCGGGAAGACAACATTTTCCCACAGGCTGTCGATTCAGCTTGCGGCAAAGGGACTTGTGCCTCATCCGGTCGGACTGGATGATTATTATTTAAACCGTGTGGATACACCGAAGGATGAGAATGGCAACTATGATTTTGAGTGCCTCGAGGCGATCGACATTGAAAAATTAAATCAGGATATGACAGCGCTGCTTTCCGGGGATACGGTTTTCATGCCGACCTATAATTTTAAAACCGGCATGCGTGAGTACCGGGGGAATCAGCTTTCCCTTGGACCGGAGGATGTGCTTGTCATCGAAGGAATCCATGGGCTGAACGATAAGCTGTCGTACGCCCTTCCGGCAGAGAGCAAATTCCGGATTTATATTTCGGCACTGACGCAGCTTGATATTGATGAGCATAACCCGCTTCCGACGACCGATGCGAGACTGATCCGCCGGATTGTCCGCGATGCGCGGACACGTGGAATTTCTGCACAGGAAACGATCGCAATGTGGGACTCTGTGCGGCGTGGGGAGGAAAAATACATTTTCCCATTCCAGGAGGGGGCTGATGTGATGTTTAATTCCGCACTTGTCTATGAGCTTGCGGTGTTAAAGATCTATGCGGAGCCGCTTCTTTTTGAGATTCCAAGGGATTGTCCGGAGTATTTAGAGGCAAAGCGCCTTTTGAAATTCCTAGACTACTTCATTGCACTTCCGACGGAAGGCATCTCGCAGAATTCCCTGATCCGTGAATTCATTGGTGGAAGCTGTTTTTCTGTGTAATGATGATGACAGTTCCCTTGCGCCATTTATAAAAAATACTTGACGGAATACTGGGAAAGCTGATATGATAAACGATGCTTAGCAATGCAGGACAGGTGATCGCGGCTGCAGGTGTCGAAAGACCGCAGGTGAGGAAAGTCCGGGCTTCACAG
>CAKRLN010000305.1 GCA_934359535.1 uncultured Lachnospiraceae bacterium | reverse complement strand
ACGTAGCGAAAGCGTGTCTTCGAAGATTTTTGTCACTTTGAACAATAAAATGTAAGTAAAAGAGAGTTTCGCAAACGTCTATTGAAAAGAAATAGGAAAGGAGGCTTCCTATGGACCTTAGTCCGGTATGGATATCGATAAAAACAGCGGTCACATCGATCAGCATTACTTTTTTTCTGGGACTTTGGGCAGCGCGTGCAGTCGAAAAAATCCAGTCGGCAAAGCGAAAGGGGCTGATAGACGGCCTCTTTACACTGCCGATGGCACTTCCACCGACGGTATCCGGCTTTTTTCTGCTCTGGGTATTTGGTGCAAAACGGCCGGTTGGAAGATTTATTGAGCAGGTATTTTCCTGCCGGATCGTATTCAGCTGGCAGGCTACAGTAATCGCAGCAGTGATTATCTCATTTCCGCTCATGTACCGCTCGGCAAGAGGGGCGATCGAGCAGGTGGACGAGAGTCTGATCTATGCAGCAAGAACCTTTGGCATGAAGGAACGAACAATTTTCTGGAAGGTGATTTTTCCACAGGCAAAGCCTGGAATTTTAGCTGGCGGAATCCTTGCGTTTACAAGGGGACTTGGAGAATTCGGGGCAACAGCGATGATTGCAGGCAATATTGCAGGAAAGACGAGAACGCTGCCGCTTGCAGTTTATAGTAACGTTGCCGCAGGCGATATGGCAGAGGCAGGACAGTATGTGACGATTCTTGTAGCGTTTTCGATCCTGATTGTAGCTTTCATGAACTTTGCAGGAGTCCATAACAAAATGGAACAATAAAATGTGGGTAAAAGAGAGTTTTGCAAATGCTTGAATTGCATGGAAAAGCAAAGGAGAAAGAGATGAGCCTTATTGTTCAAATCGAAAAAAAACTAGCGCATACGACACTTCAGGTTGATTTTTCCAGCAGCGAAACGGATGGGGTGCTTGGAATTTTAGGAGCCTCCGGCTGTGGAAAGAGCATGACATTAAAATGTATCGCAGGAATTGAGACACCGGACTGCGGAAAAATTATTTTAAACGACCGGGTGTTATATGATTCAGAAAAAAAGATCAATGTGCGTGTGCAGGATAGAAGAGTTGGCTATCTGTTCCAGAGCTATGCACTTTTTCCAAATATGACAGCCTTTGAAAATGTCTGGGCCGCAGTTCATTATTCCGCACTTCACCGCGGCATAAAAATAAGCCGCAGTAAGGAAGAAGAGACAGCACTTTCTTATATGGAGATGCTTGATATGGAACAGGTCAGAAAACAGTATCCGGCGCAGCTTTCCGGCGGACAGCAGCAGAGAGTGGCACTTGCAAGGATTCTTGCCTCAAAGCCGGAGGTTCTGATGCTTGATGAGCCGTTTTCAGCGGTTGATGCCTATTTAAAGGAGCAGCTTCAGCTTGAGCTTACAAAGCTTTTGAAGGAGTATGGAAAAGATGTGCTGATGGTTACACACAGCCGTGATGAAATCTACCGGTTTTGTGACAGGATGCTGATTTTAAAGGATGGAAATCAATGCGGATATGGAAGCACAAAAGAGATTTTTAAAAGACCAGAAACCGTTGCAGCGGCAAGGCTGACAGGCTGTAAGAACATTGTAAAGGGGGAGCGGCTTGATGCACACCGCATTTACCTGAGCATCTGGAATGCGCTTCTTCATGTAAAAGGAGAGATTCCGGAGGATACCTCGTATATTGGAATCCGTGCGCATTTTCTAAAACCGGAGAATCCGGATGCGATTGTAAGAACAGAAGATGGAAAAACGGTGAATGCCGTCTGCTGCATGACACCAAGAATTCTTGAGGACCCGTTTGAATGCGTAGCAGTATTTGAAGGAAATGTCTGGTGGAAGGTGTCAAAAGAGATTTTAAGCGGGCAGTATAAAAATAAGCTCCCGGAATATCTTTCGATTCCCGAGAGCAGTCTTTTGTATCTTCATGAATAAGTTATTTTTTCCGATGCTTCAAAAGTGCATTCAGCTTTTCGATATGCAAGGGCATCCCCTGAACCGCCTCAACCTTGAGGCGGTTTTCTTCGTTAAAGCCGACAAGAATGTTATGGTTGGCTTCGGCAAGGTAATCGATGATACCGTCGATGTCCGATTTGATGTTTTTCGGGCAGTGCAGGTACAGATGCTTGTTTGCTGAAATATGAAGCGTGTAGGAAATGCTGAAATGATACCACAGAAATTTATGCAGTGTGGAATATTTGTAGATCCAGAGGATCTCCTTAATCGGTACGATCGCATTTCCGTACTGTGAGGTTTCGATGAAATAGTGCTCGGTGATAAACATATCCTCCGTTGCAAGCTGCGGCAGTGTCGCAAGCTCTTCTTCCGCCTCTTCAAGCATTTTTTTCGGGCTGCCAAACACGATTAAGTTCTGGCATGGCGGGGAAAGCACTGGAAAACGGATATACAGAAGGTATGCGA
>CAKRLN010000304.1 GCA_934359535.1 uncultured Lachnospiraceae bacterium | reverse complement strand
ATATATCATAAGCCATAATCCTTGCGAATGTCAGCAAAGGCTTTCTTCGCATTTTTTGTCCGTCCAGCCTGCATATCCGCATATCCTTTCTCCAATTCTTCATTGAACTCTGCTTCTGATAATGTGCTGATGTCAACAGGTCTGGCAGATGGTATTTTTACTTCAAACGGAAGTCCTCTCTGTAAGATAATCTGTTTATAAAACATCTCCTTATCGTAAGTAGCATTTCCATCTATCTTTATTAGATGCAAATGTCCGCACAATAGCAATACTAGTTTTACGCTCCAATATTCTTATTGAAGGTAAACGCTCCATGATCTAATTGCATTAATTCTATGATTTCCTGTAAAAGCATGACCTGATACCCTGGAAAGCCTGAAAATAGTCTTTCAGGATACACAAGACAGGACAAAAATCCACTTCCATTATCAATAGTTGAGTGTTAATTATTTCTTTGCTTCATTGTCAATCTGCAATTCTTGCTTTATAATACACGTTATGAATACCAATTACGAATATTATAAAATTTTTTACTATGTTGCCAAATACGGCAATCTCACAAAAGCTGCCTTAGCCCTTTCCACAAGCCAGCCTGCGGTCACACGGACAATCCACAAGCTTGAAGAAGAGCTTGGCTGCCGCCTTTTTATCCGGGGCAAAACCGGAATGACGCTGACCTCCGAGGGACAGACCTTCTACGAGTATGTGTCCGCGGGCTGCGCACAGTTCTTTAAAGGGGAACAGAAGATTACAAGCCTTCTCTCGTTAGATGAAGGCGCAATTACCATCAGTGCGACAGAAACTGCCCTCCACTGCTGTCTGCTTCAGGCAATGGAAAATTTTCATGAGCTGCATCCAAAGGTTACCTTTAAGATCTTAAACAACAGCTCCAGTGAGTCCATCGCTGCCCTAAGACATGGACAGGTTGATATGGCGATAATCTCTTCGATCCCATTTGCCATGAAAACACCACTCATTGCGCATACAGTGCATTCCTACAATGATATTCTGATCGGCGGCAGAAAATACAGCCACTTAAAAGAAAACACCCATACACTTGCAGAGCTTAATGCATATCCGTGGGTCAGCCTCACCTCTGAGGCGATCACACGTATCTTTTTAAACAGTTATTTTGCCAGTCAGGGACTTCCCTTCCATCCGGCGATCGAGCTTGCGACAACAGATCTGATCCTTCCTGCGATTGAGCACAATTTAGGGATCGGATTTTTACCTCCGGAATTTGCCAGAGAAGCAATTGACACCGGAAGCGTATTTCGCATCCATATACCGGATGAAATGCCACACCGCACAATCAGCCTTGTTTATGATTCAGAATATCCGCAGAGTGTTGCCTCCACAGCATTCCGGCATTTTCTTCTCGGATAACAGCTTCTTTCCTGTCCATTCCTTTTTTCAGAAAAAACGCATCAAAGACACCGGCTTGTTCCAGTGTCTTTGATGCGTTTTGATTGTGAAAATAAATAACCGATTCTGTTTTTAGTTTGTGTGCCACTGCCAGTCGCGGATTTCTTCGAGATCCTGTCCGTACTCAGCAATATACTGCTTGTGCTCAACAAGCTTATCATTCATCTTCTGGATGAGATAGGAGCCACGGTTGCCAAGCTGTGGAAGGTGCATGATCGCATCCTTTACAAGATTGAAACGATCGATCTCATTCTGGACTCTCATGTCGAATGGAGTCGTGATGGTTCCCTCTTCCTGATAACCATGAACCGACATGTTCTGGTTGTCACGGCGGTAGGTAAGCTCATGGATTAATGTCGGATAGCCGTGGAATGCAAAGATAACCGGCTTATCGGTTGTAAATAAAGCATTGTACTCTGCATCGCTTAATCCATGTGGATGCTTGTGGTTGGACTCAAGCTTGAATAAGTCCACAACGTTTACAACACGGATCTTAAGCTCTGGAAGCTCATCACGCAAAATGGTAACGGCTGCCATTGTCTCAAGTGTCGGGGTATCGCCACAGCATGCCATAACAAGATCCGGCTCTTCTCCGCCGTCGTTGCTTGCCCAATCCCAGATACCAACACCCTGTGTGCAGTGCTTTACAGCCTGCTCCATGTTAAGCCACTGATAGCTTGGATGCTTGGATGCTACGATCGCATTGACGTAATTTTTACTCTTTACGCAATGGTCGAAGCAGGATAATAAGCAGTTTGTATCTGGTGGAAGATACATACGTACCACATCTGCCTTCTTATTGGCAATGTGATCCAAAAATCCTGGGTCCTGATGGGTATATCCGTTGTGATCCTGCTGCCATACATTGGAGGTTAAAATAAAGTTCAAAGAGGCTATCGGACGTCTCCAGGTCAGCTGATTACATACCTTTAACCATTTTGCATGCTGTGCTGCCATCGAATCTACAACACGGATAAAAGCTTCATAGCTTGCAAAGAAGCCGTGGCGTCC
>CAKRLN010000303.1 GCA_934359535.1 uncultured Lachnospiraceae bacterium | reverse complement strand
AACTGGAAGTTCACATTATGCTCTCTTGCAATACGTATAAGCTCTGCGCCCTTTGCTGCAACAAGTGCTTTATTCGACGTCGTAACCTGTTTTCCAGCCTCTAACATTGCCTTTACGAAAGTATATGCAGGCTCTACGCCTCCCATCGTCTCTACCACAATACCAACCTCAGGGTCCTCTGCGATCACCTTGTAATCATGTACGATCTTCTCTTCCATCGGATCTCCCGGAAAATCTCTTAAATCGAGCACATACTTCACCTCGACTGGTTCTCCTGCACGCTCTGTGATGCGCTCCTTATTAATCGATAAAACTTCTACAACTCCGGAACCGATTGTTCCGTATCCCATAACTGCTACTTTCATTCCGCTTTTACTCCTTAGCTAGTATTTTTGTGTAATGGATTCCACGACCTGCTTCGATCGCACCTACCATTTTGTCGAGATCTCCCGTCTCAGGAAAAACATCCAGACTTACCGTAAGGGATGCAATTCCATTGACTGGAATACTCTGGTGAATGGTCAGGACATTCGCATGAAAATCTGCAACGGTCCGAAGCACCATCGAAAGAATACCCGGTTCGTCATCCATCTGGATGACCATCGTGATCGTCTTACCCTTTTTATTTTCATGATATGGGAAAATATCATCTTTATACTTATAAAATGAGCTTCTGCTGATTCCAACATACTCTGTGGCATCCTGAACCGATGCTGCTTTTCCAGAGTCGATCAGTCGTTTTGCTTCCACAACCTTCAGTAATACCTCAGGAACTGCTTTTTCCCGAAGAACAAAGTATGATGTCTTATCCGGCATGCTTCTCCTCCCATATGACAATGGCTGCAATACAGCCTGTCAGCTTTATTGTGTGTCCCCCGCTGACAATTGTCCTCATGACAAAGATCATAACACAAAGAGGCTGCTTACGCAACCTCTTTTCCTGAAATATATGCTTTTAAAAGCCGTGGCTTCCGCCTCCATGTGTTCCTCCTCCGCTGCTCGTATGCACAGTACTCTGCCCCTGGCTTCCACCCCCATGATTCCCATTATCCCTCTGGATATGGTGATGGGTTACAAACTGATTGACAAGTCTGTCATCCTCGCGGCTTAAGGAAAGCTTTGAATTGCCATGGAAATCATATTTCCACATACCGATCTTCAAACGGTATTTTCCTGCGATGACTGCGATCACTGCGCCGCCTGCTGCCGCACCGCAGAACAGTGCAAGCAGGATATCAAAAGCCGTAAGCCTGTTCGGAGCCTTTATGATCTTTCCGGTATCGCGGTCATAGGTATACTGTCCCGCTTCGATCCCCTGTTCAAAATAGTTCCTTGTGCCTTCGATCATCTGCGCAAAGCATTCCGTATAATTCTCATCTCCGGCATAAGAATAAGCAGAATCTAAAATATCATCAATCCGCTCATCTGTCAGCATTTCAATTGCGCTTCCCGTTGTTGTCATATGGATCTGCCGGTTATCCATATCAATCAGAAAGCAGACACCATCTTCTTCATAGGCATGTGCATCCACGTAGTCATCCGCATACTCCTCTGCCGTCTTACCGCCCGCATCCGCCGTTGTAAGCGCAATTAACGTCCAGCCGGATTCCTCTTTAAGAGAATCAAGAAGGGATTGCACCCTTTCTTTCCCGGCATCATCAAGCAATCCGGCATCATCGACAATGCTTACCGATGCCGCATATGCTGAAACCGGATATCGACCTGCACCAATACATAGCATAAGGAAAAAAGCGGTCACAAATATTGCAATCCGGCTCTTTTTCTGTTTCTTTTCCATACCTTCACTGCTTCTTTTTCTTATTCTGCTTACCATAGGAACCGCCCTCCTAAAAGTCCAAGGATGAGTACTGCCCCAAATACCATAAGTCCGGTCAGGACAACCTTCTTCCAGTCAATTGGAAGCTCCCCGCACACCTTGCCGGTCTGCCCGTTCATGGAATAGTAATAGACCTTGCCATTTTTTCCTGGATAGGTTAATGTCCACACCGGAAGCAGCACATACTGCCACAGCTCCTGCTCTGCGGAAAAATCTGAATTTCTTACGTGGACAGCACCATATCCGCCCATCGAGTCACGAAACAGTGCTTCGGCATTTTTACGCATCTCCATCTGGAGCCTCTGCTGTACATCCTTTGATTCGATATCCCGCTTCTCTGCAAGAAAGCCTGAAAGATATCCCATATGGAAATCCTTCATCCCGCCAAACTGATATGGCATAACGCCCTCGGCAAGAACCGAATTTGCTTTCCTTAGAGCATTCTCCGGACGGTCCTTTAGCTCCGCGCGGCCTTCCCGGATTAGTTCATAAACCTTTGTCTCTGTGAACTCCTCATCCCCTGCAATCCAGGTGCGGATGCTTTTTGCCTCTGCATTCATTTTCCCCTTAAGCTTTACGGAGTATACCCAGTACGGAAAAT
>CAKRLN010000302.1 GCA_934359535.1 uncultured Lachnospiraceae bacterium | reverse complement strand
AACCAGGCTGCCATCAGCGTGGATGGAGTTGCAGAGCTTAAGGATCTGTTGAAATAGTAAATGTGATTATTAGAGATAAGCATTCTCACTTTGGCGGGTAGGAATGCTTATTTCTTTTTATTATGATTGTCTATGTATGACAGTGCCGCAAAAATAACAAGTAAAAGTGTAAGTAAATCACTTAAACTGATCATGGGCATCACCCTCTTTCGGAAAACTAGAGGGCGTTTTATGTCGGAAATTTAAGCATCCTGCTTCTATTAAATTATACAAAAATAGTATATCATAGAAAGCAGGTCAGTTTAAATGCAAATAGATTGTTTGTTGAGGTGAATATGGAAAAAAAGATAATAAGCATTGGAAAACAGGATTTTGCATGGCTGCGGGAAAATGACTGCTTTTACGTTGATAAAACAAATATGATCCGTGAATGGTGGGAAAGTAAAGATGATGTCACCTTAATTACGCGTCCAAGAAGATTCGGGAAAACCTTGAATATGAGTATGTTGAATTGTTTCTTTTCGAACCGTTATACAGGAAGAGAGGATCTGTTTGAAGGGTTGTCGATCTGGAAGCAGGAAAAATACCGAAAGCTTCAGGGAACTTATCCAGTCATCTTTATAAGCTTTGCAGATGTAAAGCAGACTAATTATAAGGATGCGATCCGGCAGATCAAAAAAATCATTTATGAAACCTTCCGGCAGTTCCCGGAGCTGCATGAGTGGAAAGAGCAGGAAAATGAATGGCTGCAACCGGGAATAGGCTGGAACATACAGCCAGAGATGGATGATGTGACAGCGCAGAATGCGTTAAAGGATCTTGCAGGCAGTCTCTATGCATATTATGGGAAAAAGGCAATTATTCTGCTTGATGAATATGATACACCGATGCAGGAGGCATATGTACATGGATATTGGGATGAATTTACAGCATTTATCCGGAGCCTTTTTAATTCTGTGTTTAAAACAAATCCATATCTTGAAAGTGCGGTTATGACAGGAATTACGCGTGTGTCGAAAGAATCTGTCTTTTCGGATCTGAATAATCTTACCGTAATCACAACAACATCCAATGCGTACGCGGACTGCTTTGGCTTTACAGAAAAAGAGGTGTTTGCAGCACTTGACGTTTTTGGAATGGAAGATCAGAAGGCGTTAGTAAGAGCGTGGTATGACGGATTTACCTTTGGAACAGAGAAGGATATTTATAATCCATGGTCGATTACCAATTTTCTAAAGGAAGGAACGTTTCGTGCCTATTGGGCAGACACAAGCTCGAACAGCCTTGTCAATAAGCTGATACAGACAGCATCCGCAGAAGTCAAGACAAAAATGGAAAAACTGATGTCGCAGGAAGAAATTATTGTAAATTTTGATGAGCAGATTATCTTTAACCAGTTAGAGCAGGATGAGAATGCAGTCTGGAGTCTGCTTGTCGCAGGAGGCTATCTGAAGGTGGATGAAGTCGAGTACCGGGGAATTACACGAGAACCATGGTATCATCTTACAATTACAAATTTAGAAACGCTTTCCATATTTTACACTATGTTCAAGGGATGGTTCCGGAATGTTTCTTCAAGCTATAATGCATTTGTAAAAGCACTTCTTAATGGTGATGTCAGGGAAATGAATGCATATATGAACGATGTTGCGCTTGCAACATTCAGCAGCTTTGATAGCGGAATGCATCCTTCTGAGAGGACACAGCCGGAACGCTTTTATCATGGATTTGTACTTGGGTTATTGGTAGAATTAAGAGACCGCTATCAAATACAGTCAAACCGGGAAAGCGGATATGGCAGGTATGATGTCATGCTTATTCCGAAAAGTCAGACCGATGTGGCAATGATTATGGAATTTAAGGTTTATAATCCAGAGGAAGAAAGGACGCTTACTGATACCGTAAAGAATGCACTTGATCAGATCCAGACAAAATGCTATGATACACAGCTTTTGGAGCAGGGGATTCTAAAGGGACAGATCAGCCATTATGGATTTGCATTTGAAGGAAAAAAGGTGTTGATTGGGAAAGAAGTAGGAGATTGCAATTAAATTTTTTTAACAAACAGCCGATATACAACATAGAAGTTTGTAACATAATATTCTAAACCCAGACACACGGAGGTGTTACAGAATGGCAATAGAGGCAGTGAAGACAGTGGGCGTAACGTATCAGGGAAGTACAGCCCAGACAGATGAGGCGACTACGGATACTGCTCAGATGGCAGCATCAGGTGTTGACGTAAGTCCGGCAGCCGGGCAGGTTAATGATTCGATCCGCAGGATAAAGAATACTTCTGACGCAGATAAGACAGACGCGGCGGAGAAGAATGAGAATGCCGACAGGAAAACAGGTTCCGGCAAGGAAATCCGCAAAGCTGTGGATGAGATCAACAAAAAAGCAGTCAATTCAGAAGCAATCTTTGGAATCCATGAGAAGACCAATCGCGTTATGATTAAGATTATCGACAAGGATTCCAAGAAGGTACTTAAGGAATATCCACCGGAGAAGACACTTGACATGATCGCCAAGGTA
>CAKRLN010000301.1 GCA_934359535.1 uncultured Lachnospiraceae bacterium | reverse complement strand
CCTCCAAAGCGCACAACACACAGTCCACATCCGTATGCGGTGCCGAGGTCCAGAAGGGTAACGCACCGACAGAGCGTAAGCTGCAGCGCTTATTCCGCAGGGAAGAGGTCAGCCATATCATTAAAAAATGTAATGACTTTGGTGCCGGCGGTGTTTCCGTTGCAATCGGAGAGCTTGCGGATGGACTGCAGATCGAATTGGACAAGGTTCCAAAGAAATATGCAGGACTTGACGGAACGGAGATTGCAATTTCCGAATCCCAGGAGCGTATGGCAGTTGTCGTTGCCCCACAGGATGTTGAGCAGTTTTTAGCTTACGCAAAGGAAGAAAACTTAGAGGCAACCGAGGTTGCAATTGTAACCGAAGAGCCAAGACTTGTGCTTTCCTGGAGAGGAAAAGAGGTTGTTAATATTTCCCGTGCATTTTTAGATACGAATGGTGCACATCAGGAGGCTGATGTCTGGGTGGAGATGCCGGAAGAAAAGGATAACTATTTCGGAAAGATTTCTTCGGACAAAGTAGCAGATGCTGTAAATGCCGGTGATATGAAGGCTGCATGGAAGGCAGAGCTTTCAGACTTAAATGTATGCTCCCAGAAGGGACTTGTTGAGATGTTTGATGGTTCGATCGGAGCAGGCAGTGTTTATATGCCATTTGGTGGAAAATACCAGCTTACCGAGACGCAGAGCATGGTAGCAAAGCTTCCGGTATTAAATGGAAAATGCGATACTGTAACTATGATGTCCTATGGCTTTGATCCATATCTTTCTTCCTGGAGTCCATACCATGGCTCGGTTTATGCGGTACTCGAATCACTTTCCAGAATCGTAACCGCAGGTGGTGACTATAAGAAGGTACGTTTTACCTTCCAGGAGTATTTCCGCAGAATGAGCGGGGACCCGAAGCGCTGGAGCCAGCCATTTGCAGCACTGCTTGGTGCATATAATGCACAGATCGGATTCGGACTTCCATCGATCGGTGGAAAGGATTCCATGTCCGGAACCTTTAATGAGATCGATGTTCCTCCGACACTGGTATCCTTTGCTGTGGATGTTGCCAGGGAAAAAGACATCATTACACCGGAGCTGAAAAAGGCAGGTGATTCACTTGTACTCTTTACAATCGAGAAGGATGCTTATACACTTCCGGTCTACGCACAGGTTATGAAGCTTTACGATGCAGTTCATGAGATGATCCAGAAGGGAGCCATTGTTTCTGCATACGCACTCGATGCAAAGGGACTTGCAGCAGCCGTATCGAAGATGGCATTCGGAAATAAGCTTGGTGTTACGATTGCAGATGATGTTGATGCTAAGACCTTATTTGCCCCAGGCTTTGGTAATATTACAGCAGAGGTACCGGCTGATAAGCTTGATGAGTTGAAAGAGATTCTTGCACAGGCAGGACTGACCGGTGCGATGGCTGTTGTCGGTGCTGTAAATGATACAAATGATTTCCGTTACAAGGACATGACACTTGGCATGGACGAGGCAATCGAAGCTTGGACTTCTACTCTGGAGAAGGTATTCCCGACAAGGGCAACCGAAGAAAAGAATACCGTAAATACAGGCCTTTATGATACGAAAGAGATCTATGTATGTAAGAATAAGGTTGCAAAGCCAACCGTATTTATTCCGGTATTCCCAGGAACAAACTGTGAGTATGACAGTGCAAGGGCATTTGAGCGTGCAGGTGCAGATACGATTGTTAAAGTATTTAAGAACTTAAATGCAGAGGACATCCGTGATTCAGTCGATGAATTTGTAAAAGCGATTGAGCAGTCACAGATCATCATGTTCCCTGGTGGATTTTCGGCAGGTGACGAACCAGAAGGCTCCGCAAAATTCTTTGCAACCGCATTCCGGAACGCAAAGATGACAGAGGCTGTCAATAAGCTTTTAAATGAGAGGGACGGACTGGCACTTGGTATCTGCAACGGCTTCCAGGCACTGATTAAGCTTGGTCTGGTTCCTTATGGAGAGATCCGCATGCAGTCCGGGGATTCTCCGACATTGACCTACAATACGATCAACCGTCACATTAGCAAGATGGTATACACAAAGGTTGTAACGAACAAATCCCCATGGCTTTTGGGCGCAGAGCTTGGAAAAACCTACTGCAATCCGGCATCCCACGGAGAAGGACGTTTTGTTGCACCGGAAAAATGGCTCGATCAGCTGTTTGCAAACGGACAGGTTGCAACCCAGTACGTCAATGAAGCAGGAGTTCCAACGATGGATGAGGAATGGAATGTCAATGGTTCTTACCGTGCAATCGAGGGTATCACAAGCCCGGATGGACGTGTGCTCGGCAAGATGGCTCATTCAGAGAGACGCGGTGATTCCGTTGCGATGAATATTTACGGAGAACAGGATATGAAGATCTTTGAATCCGGAGTCGCTTACTTTAAATAAATAGCAGAAATATCCCAAGGCAACGCCCTTTATCCTCAAGGGGCAAAAATCTTTAGTCTAGGGAATGAATAAAATAACGAGAAAATAAAGACCTTGTAGAGCGGAAAAACCGTTCTATGAGGTCTTTTTCTTTT
>CAKRLN010000300.1 GCA_934359535.1 uncultured Lachnospiraceae bacterium | reverse complement strand
AAAATCAGAGAAAAAGCTGAAAAGTACCCACAAATCAGCAGGAAAAAAGTCCGGAAAGCAGAAAAAGGGGATCAAAATCAGAGAAAAAGCTGAAAAGTACCCACAAATCAGCAGGAAAAGAGTCCGGAAAGCAGGAAAATGGGATCAAAATCAGAGAAAAAGCTGAAAAATACCCACAACCTCAGCAACAACAAATTCGAAATAAAAGGAGATACAGAAACATGATTATCACAATTGCAAGAGAATCCGGGAGCGGCGGACATGAGCTTGGAAAAAAAATTGCAGAGCACTATCATATTCCGCTTTATGATAAGAAAATTTTAGAAGAAAAGGCAAAAGAAATGGGAACCCTCGATGAGATGGAATCCTTCTTTTCGGAGCGTCCGATGAACAGCCTGCTATATGCGATCGCGATTGAAAATGGAAGTGATGATAGCTGGCACAAGGAATTTGATATTTTAAAAAGCCTGATTAAAGAGGAATCCTTTGTGCTGATCGGAAGATGCGGAGGCTATATTTATGGACAGGAGGCAGACTGTGTATCCTTTTTCCTCCACAGTGACAGAGAGCACCGGATTAAAAGAACGATGGAGCTTCAAAACATTAGTGAGAAAAAGGCACAAAAGCTGATTGATGAGGTGGATGAGAAGCGCAGCACCTTTCATAAATATTACACCGGGCAGCACTGGGGCGATGCACGGTACTATGATCTGTCCATTGATACAGACCGGACTGGAAATGAACATGCATTCCATGTTATGATAGATTATATTGATACAGCGATAAAAAAATAGGCAATTACCTATGGAATAAAGGGGGAAGCGATGTCATTACAATTCGTTTTGGGAAATTCAGGAAGCGGAAAATCCAGATATATGTATGAACAGCTCGTAAATGAGGCAAAGGAGCATCCGAAAAAGAATTATCTGGTCGTTGTTCCGGAGCAGTTTACGATGCAGACGCAAAGAGAGCTTGTCGATCTTGCACCCAATCATGCGATTATGAATATTGACGTTGTAAGCTTTCCCCGTCTTGCATACCGTGTGTTTGATGAGCTTGGGCGAAAGGATCTTACGGTGCTTGAGGAGACCGGGAAAAACTTAATCCTACGTAAGATCGCGCAGCAGAAGGAAAAGGAGCTTACTGTGCTGCGCCCGAATTTAAACCGCATGGGGTATATCAGTGAGATTAAGTCATTGCTTTCCGAGTGCATGCAGTATCACGTTACCCCGGAGCAACTGGAACAGTTTATTGATCTGGAAAAAGGTACATCGCTTTTTATGGCAAAGCTTCGTGATGTGATTACAATGTACCGCGGCTTTGAGGACTATATGAGAGGGCAGTACATTACCGCAGAGGGCGTGCTTCCATTGCTTTGCGGCGAGGTGGAAAAGTCTGTGATCATACGGGGAAGTGTGATCGTATTCGATGAATTCACCGGCTTTACTCCGGTGCAGATGCAGCTTCTTGAGAAGCTTCTTGTGCTTACAGACCGGGTGCAGATAGCACTCTCCATTGATGCAGGGGAGGATTTTGTAAAAAGCCGGGGGATTCATGAGCTTTTTTACATGCCGAAAAAAACGATCCATGCGCTGCTTCGTGTCTGCGAGGAAAAAAGAGTGACGGTTTTAGATCCGGTGGTTTTATCAGAGGGAGCCAGATTCCGTTACAGGAAGGCACCCTCACTTTATTTTATGGAGCAGAATCTGTTCCGGACCTCCTACAAAAGAAAGCGTGGGACGGTGGATGAGATTGGGATTGACTGCCTGAAAAATCCAAAGGACGAGCTTATTCTTGTGGCGAGAAGAATTGCTGCACTTGTCAGAAAAGGTGGACTGCGCTATCAGGATATTGCGGTTGTAACCGGAGATATGGATACGTATGGCGGATATGTGGAAGAAATATTCCGCAAATATAAGATTCCGTTTTTTATGGATCAGACAAGGGATATCCTGTTTCACCCGTTTATTGAATGCATCCGGGCGGCACTTGAGGTGCTCATGACTGATTTTTCATATACGGCAGTATTCCGCTTCCTGCGGTGTGGATTTTTGGATATTCCGGTGGAAGAAATTGATAAGCTGGAGAATTATGTGCTTGCAGTCGGGATACGCGGACAGTCTGCATGGAAAAAACGGTTTTTAAAGACACCGCGGGAAAACAGACAGATGGATCTTGAAGCATTAAATGAGACACGGGAATGCTTCTATGAGGCGATCCTTCCGCTGGCAGAGCAGGGAAAGGATGCAACAGCCGGTGAGCTGATTAAGGGATTATACGCGATGCTTGCAGGAATCCATGCAGAACAGAAGCTGGAAAAACGAAAGAATGCCTACCTGGAGGCCGGGGATCAGACAAAGGCAAAAGAGTATGAACAGATCTATCGGATTGTGATGGAGCTGTTTGAAAAGATTTACGATCTGCTTGGAGCAGAGCAGTTTAAACTCCGCGAATTTTCGGAAATTTTAGATGCAGGTCTTGATGCAGCAAAGGTGGCAGTTATTCCGCCAGGTTATGACAGTGTAACGATCGGTGATATTGAGCGGACA
>CAKRLN010000299.1 GCA_934359535.1 uncultured Lachnospiraceae bacterium | reverse complement strand
CTGACTGAGCATACCGTCATAAGAAGCTTCCCGGATCAGGATGCTTCCTTTTCCGGAAGACTGATTGGTGGGTGCATGGACTGTCTTGTGAATCTGACCGGCACAGAGTTTGACCATGTGGCAGAGTTTAACGATCGTTATAAGGCGGATGGAATCATCTGGTTTTTAGAGGCATGTGAGCTAAATGTCATGGGCATAAGAAGGGCAATCTGGCATATGAAGCATGCGGGCTGGTTTTCCAATGTAAAAGGCTTTCTGATTGGCAGACCGCTCTGCTTCGGGGAGGAAGCCTTTGGCATCGATCATTACCGTGCTGTTACAGATCTGCTCGCAGAATATGAGGTTCCGGTTATCATGGATCTTGACATCGGTCATTTTTCCCCGATGATGCCGCTTGTCTGTGGCGGGACAGTGGATGTTTCTGTGGCTGGTCAGAGGATCACAATCAAAAATACATGGAAGTAGTGTCTGATTTCGGCGAATTCTGCGGATAAAATGAAAAAACTCCCGGTTTTTTGTAAAACTAATTGCATAATCCTGCGGATTCGGTATAATTGAATCGTTGAAGTCTGTAATAAGGCAGACAGCGTGACCGCTTGCAGAGAAGCTGTAAACGGCTGCGACAGTATTTGGAGGCAGATATGTCACAACTTGTAGTTATGAAAAGCAACCGTTATGGAATTAATTTAAGACTCGATCCGGATTGTTCCTTTCGGGAGCTGCTTGATGCAATTATTGAAAAATTCGTAGAATCCGAGAAATTTTTTAAAAATGCAAAGGTAGGAATTTCCTTTGAGGGAAGAAGACTCTCTACAGAGGAAGAAACCCGTATTATTGAAGAGATCATGCATCATACATCGATGGAGATCATCTGTATCCTTGATAATGATAAGGAGCATGAGGAACAGACAAGACAGTTGATCGAGGCAAACCTTTTAAGGCAGCAGCAGCTTCAGGAAGAAATGCAAAATGCCATGGAACAGGTTCCATACGGAGAATTTTACCAGGGAACGCTCCGCTCCGGTCAGATGATCGAGAGCGAAGGCAGTGTTACGATTATCGGGGATGTAAATCCCGGTGCAAAGATCGTATCCGCAGGCAATATTGTGATCCTTGGGGCATTAAAGGGGAATGTACATGCAGGCTGCACCGGAGAACGGGGCTGCTTTGTATTTGCACTGAACATGAACCCAATCCAGATCCAGATCGGAGATCTGATCGCAAAAAGCCCGGATAAGGAGACATCGAGAAGACGTTTCCGCAGAAAAGAAAAGGAGGCTCCGGCAGAAGCACAGATTGCAGTGGCAAGAGACGGAGCAATATATATCGAACCAATTACAAAGAATATTTTGAGAAACATTTAAGAACCGAGGAGGAAATTTTCGTGAGTGAAGTAATCGTAATCACATCTGGTAAAGGTGGAGTAGGTAAGACAACAACAACCGCAAACGTTGGTACAGGACTTGCACAGTTAAATAAGAAGGTCGTTATGATCGACACCGATATCGGACTTCGTAACCTTGATGTTGTCATGGGACTTGAGAACCGTATTGTATACAATCTTGTGGATGTCATCGAAGGAAAATGCCGCATGAAACAGGCTCTGATCAAGGATAAGAAATACCAGGATCTCTGCCTGTTACCTTCTGCACAGACAAGGGATAAGGATGCAGTAACACCGGAGCAGATGGTAGAGCTCATCAATGAATTAAGAGCAGAATTTGATTATATTCTTTTGGACTGCCCGGCAGGAATTGAGCAGGGCTTTAAGAATGCAATCGCAGGGGCAGACCGCGCACTCGTTGTAACAACACCGGAGGTGTCTGCAATCCGTGATGCAGACCGTATTGTAGGACTGCTTGAGGCAAACGAATTAAAACGGATCGACCTTGTTGTAAACAGACTCCGTATGGATATGGTAAAACGTGGTGACATGATGAATGTGAATGATGTCTGTGATATCCTTGCTGTGAACTTAATCGGTGCAGTACCGGATGATGAGCAGATCGTTGTTTCTACAAACCAGGGAGAGCCGTTAGTTGGAAGTAACTGTCTTGCAGGACAGGCATATGCCAATATCTGCAGACGTATCCTTGGCGAAGAGGTTCCATTTTTAAATCTTGAGGAAAAACAGGGAGTATTCAGTAAATTAAAAGAGATGTTCAAAAAATAAGGGGGATTTATCATGGGACTGATGGATTTATTTAAAAAGAAAAATTCCGGAACAGTCGCGAAGGACAGACTAAAGCTTCTTCTTGTCTCGGATCGTGCCAACTGTTCACCGGAGATGATGGAAATGATCAAAAATGACATTATCCAGGTCATTTCAAAATATATGGATATTGATGCAGATGCTTTGGATGTTAAGATTACAGAGACAGAGTCCGACGCAAACAACGGAACAGTTCCTGCACTTTTTGCGAATATCCCGATTAAGGATATGAAGCATCAGCCGAAGGAGAGCTAGTACATACAATAGGCAATTGCGAAACTCATAGAAAATAAATTGAACATGTACTGTGAGTACAAAATAATAAGCAGGTGCTTCAGAGCGGCCGGTACTTAGCG
>CAKRLN010000298.1 GCA_934359535.1 uncultured Lachnospiraceae bacterium | reverse complement strand
GTGTTAAGATCATGATGCCAAGCAGTCCGTAAATAACAGACGGAATTGCGGCAAGGAGCTCTACTGCCGGCTGTACGATTGCAGCAAGCTTCTTCGGTGCTACCTCTGCGAGAAAAACAGCTGTAAGCAGGCTGATTGGAACTCCGATCAGTATCGCAAGTGCAGTTCCCACGATCGATGTGAGAATAATATATAAAATTCCAAAATGCGGTTCCGCTGCTGTCGGCTCCCATACAGTCCCAAATAAGATGTCCGTCACCCCGACACGGGCAAGCGCCGGGGTTCCTTTTAAGATCATATAAACTGTAATGGAGACTACTGCGGCAACTGCGACAATTGCTGTGAGTAAAAAGATAATTCTTGCAATGCTTTCTACAACCGCTCCAGCATGTCTTTTTCCATAAATTGATACGCCGTTTGCTTCCATATCATACTTCCTATTCTTATTCCTACTGTGGTAAAATCAGACCAACTTTTTTGATGACTGCCTGACCTTCATCAGAATTGATGTAATCAAAGAATGTCTGAACTGCTTCACTCTGTTCGGAAATTTCTCCCTTGGTTGCCATAACGAATGGACGGGATAATTTGTAATCTCCAGCAACAATATTGTCCTCTGTTGCCTCAACACCATCAATGGATAATGCAGAAACAGTATCATCTAACACATCAAGGGAAACATATCCGATGGAGCCCGGAGTTGATGCAACCTTTGCAAGCACTGCTCCGGTAGAATCCAATTCATTCGCATACTTGCACTGATCCTTGATATCAAGAAGCTCCTCGAATGCGCCTCTTGTTCCGGAAGCTGCCTCACGCCCGACAACAACAATTGCTTCATCCGCGCCTCCAAGCTCTTTCCAGTTTGTGATCTCTCCGGTGTAAACCTTTGCAAGATCATCGGATGTGATCTCTTTTACATCATTTGCGTTATCGGTGATCACTGCAATTCCGTCGATTGCTACAACATTCTCTACAATGCCCTTTGCTTTTTCATCCTCACTTAACTCACGGGATGAATTACCAATATCGACACTTCCCGCATCCAGGGATTCGATTCCTGCGGAGGACCCGGTGAATTCTGCTGTTACGGTAATTCCCGGATATTTTGCGCCAAATGCTTCCTTTAAGGAATTGGCAAGCTTCTCCATGGAAGTGCTTCCTGCCATTGTTACCGTTCCGGTGGCATCCTTCGAATCCTTTGTATCCGTGGTGCTTCCGGAGCTGCTTGTATCTGTGGTCTTTCCATCTGTATTTGAATCAGAAGCATCACTTCCGCATCCCGCCATACTCATTGCAACTGTGAGTGCTGCTGTTACTGCCAATGTTTTTAAGATTTTCTTTTTCATGTTTTTTTCCTCCTGAACTTTCTGTTCGTTTTACAAGTGCTATCATATCGGACGAACGTAAAATCCAATACCATTCCTCCGTAAATTTTCTGTAAAATCCTTGTAATCTAGCAATCATATACACTCTGGCACATAAAAGGTTACACTTTCCAAAATCCCATATGCTATCTGTAGACATATTTCCCATAAAGTGCTACAATTGATATAGTTATTTTGTACTTTTTTACTATTTTATTTACACACGGCTTACACCAGAGGAGAATATTTATGAGAATACAAGACTTTACCGACATGCATAAATTTGAAGAGATCATGCAGAACTGGGCAAAAGCAACCGGACTTGCAACCGTTGCTGTAGATATAGATGGAACCTATCTATCCGACTGTTACAACTTTACGGATTTTTGTATGAAATACACACGCCAAAGCCCGGAAGGCAAAAAGCGCTGTGAGAAATGTGACAAGGAATGCAGCGGTGTCTATCGCTGCCATGCCGGATTAATCGATTTCAGCATCGATCTGACCTTAGACGGTGAAAAGCTTGGTGCTGTCATCGGCGGACAGGTACTCCCGGATCATCCGGATGAAGAGAAATTCCGCGAGGTCGCGAGAGAATTAGATATCAATGAGGATTCCTATATCGCAGCCTTAAAGAAAGTCAATGTCCGCTCGGAAGAAGGAATCCGTGCGGCAGCCTATCTCCTCGGCAATGCCTTAAACAACTGTATTGAAGCAAGCTACAATACCAAATATAAAAACAGCATTCTTGAGAATCTTTCAAACGGCATTTCAAGCTGTGAAGCACTCGTTTCCAAAATCGAAGCCAATGTCGATCAGTTGAGCCGCATCCAGCAGAAGCAGAAGATTCTCGCCTTAAATGCAAGCATTGAAGCTGCCCGTGCCGGAGAAGCCGGACGCGGATTTACGATCGTTGCCAATGAAGTGGAGAACCTTTCCAAAGACAGTAGTGTCTTAAACAGCAATATTTCTGAAACCGTCAAACATATCGCAGATGTGATTCATGAGCTTATGGATGCACAGCACATGAAATAAGATAAGCATGAAAAAGCACTTCACAAATGTGAAGTGCTTTTTCATAGCCGAAGCCCCATTCTTATCAAATTTTAAGTACAAGAAAAGGGGCTTACATGCCCCTGCCAAGGAATCGGAATGACGTGATTCGAACACGCGACCTCTTCGTCCCGAACGAAGCGCTCTACCAAGC
>CAKRLN010000297.1 GCA_934359535.1 uncultured Lachnospiraceae bacterium | reverse complement strand
TCGATGGACACCTCATATGCCATGGCAAGACAGCCTGCCGTGTACATCACACCCTTTGTATGCTCATACCGTTCTTTATCCAGCTCTTTTTTCAGTTTCTTTCGTATTTCTGTTAATTCCATTTCTAAACACCACCTGTTACACGTAAAGCTTCTGTTTTTTCAAATACTGAAGCACTGCTTCATCCATCCATTCCGATACATCCAGACCGTTGGAAAGCTTCTTACGGATCTCATGGGAGGATACCGGGTACTTATCACAGTGTACAATCCGGATATCTGCCGGAAAAAGCTGCCGGATCTCTTTAATTTTTTCAAGCAGATCCTGTTCTTCAAACTCATCGCGGTTTACGACAAGGATATGGGACAGGCTGCTGATAATCTCCGGATGGCTCCATTGTTCAAAATAGTCCAAAGAATCCGCACCCATAAGAAAGAAAAAGTCATCTGCCGGATGCAGTTGCTTTAATTTCTGGAGTGTCCGATAGGTATAGCTTCTCTCGGAGGATGCAACCTCAATGTCTGAAACTTTAAGATACGGCTTTGTCTTAGCGGCAATCTTGCACATGGCAAGACGTTCTGCTGCTGCCGTCATCCTTGCTTCATCTTTATTTGGGGAATGTCCTGCCGGAATCAGCCATACCTCATCAAGCCCATATTCCATCCAGGCTTTTTCAGCCATATTTAAATGTCCCTTGTGTATCGGATCAAAGGATCCACCAAAAATTCCGATCTTCATCGGTTATTCCGGAAGCTGAATCTTCGGATTTTTCTTTGGTTTGCGGTAAAAGATCATTTTCTTTCCGATGACCTTGACAATCTCAGAATGTGTACGTTCCCCGATCATGGATGCAATCTCCTTTGGATCATCCGCACAGTTTTTTAATACGGAAACCTTGATCAATTCCCGTTTCTCTAATGCCTCATCCAAAGCAGTCACGATCTCCGGTGTCAGGGATGCTTTTCCGATCTGGAAGATCGGTGTCATAGAGCTTGCTAAGCTGCTTAAATATGCACGCTGTCTGCTGTTCATAGTTTTACCTCGTTTTTATTTATAATAATCAAATTCATTGCCATACATACGGACGGTATCGCCCTCTTCAATGCCCATTTCTTCAAGAGCCGCAAGTACCCCCTGCTCCTTTAAGAAACGCTGGAAGAATAAAAATCCCTTTTCAGAATCAATGTTCGTATAACCAAGCATCTTGTCAATCTTTGGTCCTTCCACAACATAGGCACCATCCTCTGCAATTTCAATGGTGTATGGTTCATCCTTAAAGGCAATGAGTGATGGATCAAATTCCTGTTCGTATACAAGTGTTTCCTTCGGACACTTGGAAAGAAGCTCTTTTACATGGTACAGAAGCTCTCTTACTCCCTGTCCGCTGACCGCAGAAATCGGAAATACTTTGATTCCTTCCTTCTCCTCGAATTCGCTGCGGAGTGCTGAAATGATCTCATTTTCATCGCCATAGATGGCATCAATCTTATTGGCTGCAATTACCTGTGGCTTCTCTAAAAGCTCCGGATTATATGCCTTTAATTCCTTGTTGATCGCATGAATATCTGCAACCGGATCACGACCTTCGGTTCCTGCCGCATCCACAATATGAATAATTACCTTCGTGCGCTCTACATGGCGTAAAAATTCATGGCCAAGTCCGATTCCTTCTGATGCGCCTTCGATCAATCCCGGAATATCTGCAATCACAAAGCCAAAGCCTTCCTCCATATCGACAACACCAAGGTTTGGCTGAAGTGTTGTGAAATGATAATTCGCGATCTTCGGCTGTGCATTTGTCACACGGGATAAAAAGGTCGATTTGCCAACATTTGGGAAACCGACAAGTCCGACATCGGCGATCACCTTAAGCTCTAAGCTTACCTCAATCTCGACGGCATCCCCGCCCGGCTTGGCATATTTTGGAGCCTGCATCGTTGCGGTTGCAAAATGCTGATTTCCAAGTCCGCCTCTTCCGCCCTTTAATACCGTAACTTTGCGGTTCTCTCCTGACATGTCTGCAATGACACGCCCGGATTCAGCTTCCTTAATAACTGTTCCCTGTGGCACCTTTAAGATCAGATCTGCACCGTTTTTCCCGTGACAGTTGCGCTTGCCACCCTCTTCTCCCGGTTCAGCAGCAAACTTACGACGATGGCGGTAATCGGTGAGCGTATTTAATCCATCATCAACGACAAAGATGACATCGCCGCCCTTTCCCCCATCTCCTCCGTCCGGACCTCCATCCGGAACGTATTTTTCACGGCGGAAGGAGACATGTCCGTCTCCTCCTTTTCCTGACTTTATAATAATTTTTGCACGATCTGCAAACATAATTTTCTACCTCTAATACACAAATAGCCCCGGCTTATCAGTCGGGGCTGGAAAATATTATTCGTTTACTGGATATACGGAAGCCTGTTTCTTATCTCTTCCTACTCTTTCGAATCTTAAAACACCGTCTACTTTAGCGAATAAAGTATCATCTCCACCGATACCTACGTTTGTACCTGGATGAATCTTTGTTCCACGCTGTCTGTATAAAATGTTACCAGCTTTTACGAATTGTCCGTCTGCTCTCT
>CAKRLN010000296.1 GCA_934359535.1 uncultured Lachnospiraceae bacterium | reverse complement strand
GATTACTGATGGCTTTATCGGTGGCGGCATGCTTCCGAAGTTAAATAACTGCATTGATGCAATTGAAAATGGTGTATCAAGAGTCCACATTTTAGATGGACGGATTGCACACTGCTTACTGCTTGAGATTTTCACAAACAGAGGAATTGGTACTGCAATTTTAGATGATAAGGAGGATCGTTTCTATCATGAATAAACAGGATTATATCAATGAAGCAGAGAAAGATTTACTGCATACCTATAACCGTTTTTCCCTTGTCCTTGACCATGGAGAGGGCGTATATCTGTATGATACGGATGGAAAGAAATATCTGGATTTTGCAGCCGGAATTGCGGTTCAGGCACTCGGCTATGGCAACGAGGAATACAATACTGCATTAAAAAATCAGGTAGACAAGCTCCTTCATACGTCAAATCTGTATTATAATGTTCCAACGATCGAAGCAGCAAAGAAAGTGCTTTGTGCAAGCACGATGGATCGTGTGTTTTTTACAAACAGTGGAACGGAGGCAATTGAGGGTGCGATTAAGGCTGCCAAAAAATATGCCTATACAAGAGATGGACATGCAGGACATGAGATCATTGCCATGAACCACTCCTTCCACGGAAGAAGCATTGGAGCATTGTCAGTAACGGGAAATCCGCACTATCAGGAGCCGTTTGGCCCGCTGCTTCCTGGTGTAAAATTTGCAGATTTTAATAATCTTGACAGCGTAAAAGCACAGATTACCGATAAGACCTGCGCAATTATTATGGAAACGGTCCAGGGTGAGGGTGGAATCTATCCGGCAGATCCGGAATTTTTAAAGGGTGTCCGTGCTCTTTGTGATGAGCATGATATTCTTCTTATCTTAGATGAGATCCAGTGTGGAATGGGAAGAACTGGAAAGATGTTTGCATGGCAGAACTATGGTGTGAAACCGGATATTATGACAGTTGCAAAGGCACTTGGCTGTGGAGTTCCAGTCGGAGCATTCCTGATGACAGAAAAGGTGGCAGACAAATCGCTTGCACCGGGAGACCATGGTACGACTTATGGCGGCAACCCATTTATCGGGGCAGCAGTCCATGCAGTATTTGACCAGTTTGAAAAACAGGATCTTGTCTCTCATGTCAATGAGGTCGCACCATATCTGTTTAAAAAGCTCGATGAACTGATGAAGAAGCATGACTGTCTTACTGCACATCGTGGAATGGGACTGATGCAGGGTGTGGAATGTAAGATCCCGGTCGGACAGGTATCGGCAAAGGCCTTAGAGCATGGCCTGATCTTAATTACGGCAGGAAGCAATGTGCTTCGTTTCGTTCCGCCACTTGTCATTGAGAAGGCACATGTGGATGAGATGATAGAAAAGCTGGATCAGACACTTTCAGAATTATCCGTATAAATGGAATAAGTAAACACCTATACTGTTTAAAAAGAGGAAAGGAATGGCAGGAATAAGCGCTGTCATTCCTTTTTTCTTTTGAAATCATATTGAAATAGACTTGTAATAATTTTTATTTTTCGTTAAAATAAATGTTAGACACGAAAAGCCCTTTCCTCCATTGGATTTGGAAAGGATTTCTATGAAAAAGCAAATTCGATTTGTTTCAATCATAATCTTTAGCAGCCTCCTTTGGATAGGCAGTTTGACAGGATGTGCCAGCAAGGAGCCGCTTCTTATTGAGGGAGAGGATTCCGGACAGGAATTTACAACCGAGGAAAGAAAAGAGCCAGATGTACCCAAAACAGATTCCGATCAGGAAATAGAAAAAACGACAGCTGAGGAAGAAAGCAGCTGCATTGTTTATGTCTGCGGACAGGTGGCATCTCCCGGAGTCTATACGTTATCCGCAGGAAGCCGTATCTGTGATGTCTTTGAAGCAGCTGGCGGAATGACACCGGACGCAGAAGTGAATTACTGGAATCAGGCAGAGCTTTTAACAGACGGTGCGATGATCTATGTTCCAACGAAGGAAGAGGCAGCGGTGCTTCCGGAGGAGGAGCGGCATGCAGTGCTTTCAAAAGGGCCATCCTCCGGGACAGAAAGCGGCATGACGGCAGATGGCAGGGTAAACTTAAATACCGCCACGAAGGAACAGCTTATGACAATTCCGGGCATTGGAGAAGCAAAGGCAGAAAGTATTCTTGCTTACCGGGAGGAGCAGGGTGGCTTTTGTTCCGCAGAGGATATTATGAACATTTCCGGAATCAAGGAAGGCATGTATGCAAAAATAAAAGATTATATTTCCGCAGGGGAGTAATCCGAGAATAAAAATGATGAGGTTTGAAAAATGGCAAAGAAAGTTCTTGTAGTAGATGACGAAAAATTAATCGTAAAGGGAATCCGTTTCAGTCTGGAGCAGGATGGAATGGACGTTGACTGCGCTTATGATGGCGAGGAGGCTTTGAAGATGGCGAAGGAGAATGCATACGATATGATCCTTCTTGACATTATGCTTCCGAAAATGGATGGCTTTGAGGTATGTCAGGCGATCCGGGAATTTTCAGATATGCCGATTGTTATGCTGACTGCAAAGGGCGATGACATGGATAAAATTCTTGGTCTTGAATATGGTGCAGATGATTATATTACAAAA
>CAKRLN010000295.1 GCA_934359535.1 uncultured Lachnospiraceae bacterium | reverse complement strand
CTTCATACCAGGTACAAGGTCATCGATCCCCATAAAACCACCGATTCCAAGCTCGCACATGAGTGCTTCGAGTGTTTCTTCGATTTTATTGATGTTATCTGCACTTTCGTTGTATTTGCTGACCATGCGGTGGCTTGTGCCATTTGTGCTTGTTACACAGTTCCCAATATCGGATACGATGGAGGAAACCTGCTCCATATTATCAACTAATTGTTTGTTGGATGTTTCAACCTCTTTCATGGCAGTATCAATGACAGAAATATGCTGACCGAGCTGGACGGAATCTGCGGTAATCTCATCGACATTGCGGCCAGTCTGTGTGATCTTTTCGAGTGTTTCCTGAATCAGGACTAAGGTCTGTTCGATGGAGGCAGTCATTTTGTCAGAGGTCTCCTGCAGCTGTACTAAAGCATTCTGGATCTGACCGGAGGAATTCTGTGTCTCTGAGCTTAAGGTACGGATCTGCTCGGCTACAACGGCGAAGCCTTTGCCGGCATCTCCGGCGCGGGCAGCTTCAATGGATGCATTTAAGGCAAGCAGATTGGTCTGCGAGGAAATGTTTTCGATTGTTCCGGTCTCCTGCTTTACGGTCTCAAACTGCGCCTTGAAATCATGCAGGACCTTCTCAACATCGGTAGAGAGCTGTGACATGGTATTGGCAGTCTCCATCAGGCGGGAAAGATCCTCGGAACTGTTTTTGGCATGTTCCCCAGAGGCATTGGTCAAGGTTACCATATTATCGATCAGCTCGGCAACGTTTTTCACCTGTGAGCTGATATCCGTTGTCATATCAAGAGAAGAATTCGTGTGTTCGTTCAACTGTTCGTTATTGTCTGTCAGTTCATTCATGCCGAGTACAACGATATCCGATCCGTGTTTATTCTCATTGGCAAGCTCACGGACAACGGTGATACCTTCCATAACGGAGTTGCTGGCTGTTTTTACTTTCTCTACGGTTGTAATGACGCGATGAAGATCAGCCTTGATGCTGTCTGTCAGGGCTCCATCAGACTCGTTCAGATGGCGGATGGACATGACATAACAGATATAGCAGAGAACCAGACAGGACATTTCAAGCTGGTAATCCTTCATATAAGTGTCTGAGCTTAGTCCGAGGAACATCGCACGGTAGATGGCACTGCCAAGGATGCCAAGGCAGTTGGCAATACCACAGCGGATCATAAAGCTTCTGTCCTTATAAATGATCAAAAGGCTTGTTACCGGAAGAATATAGGTAAAGGCAATGGAAGAGCTTGTCGTACAGACAACAAACAGATAAAAAAAGGAATAGCCGATGATCAGGTTATGCTTGTAGAGATCAGTATTCCATCCTTTTACGCGGAGAAGCACCTCTCCGATAATAATCGGAACCCAGCAGAGCAGGATAAAGATCAGATACTGGGATGCCGGATAGAGTCCGTTGGAAACATCCGAACCATAATTTGCCGTTAAAAGCAGTGCAAAAATAAGCCAGATCTTTCTTGCTTTCCGGTTGGCCTTTTCTTTAAAAACATTTTCATCGTAATTCATAGGCTATTCTCCTTTGCTGCCGTCTGTCGCATGCTTTTGAAAAAATTCATGCATGGCATGGATGGCTTCTGTACTTTCTGGAAGTTCAGGTTCAAACACGCTGAACGCATGCGTAAGCTTTGGATTACGCGGATAGCGGAGCAGACGGTGTGGAACATGATAGCGGGAAAGTGCTTTTTCAAACCGCAGGGTATAGTGCTTCAGATAATCTTTCTGGCTTGTCACAAGAAAGCATGGTGGAAGAACTCCGGCAACACCAGGATGCTCTGGGTTTGTAAACGGTGCAAATGGCTCTTCCTTATAATGCTTTCCGTAGAGATAGGTTGGGAGAAAGAGTCCGATCTTATCAAAACGGGTCGTATAAAACATGCCGCTGATCAGACCGAGTGCCTGAAACTGAATTGGTGGCTGCGGGGTGCGTGCCGCGTGTGCCAGCTCTTTGTTCCGGCTCATTGCGGCAATGTAGGTCAGAAGGTAGGCGCCACCGCTGTCGGCTGTTCCATAAATCTGCTTTGGATCACCGCCATATTCTTCGATATGTGCATGAATAAATTTCAGTGCCGCTGAGATGTCGGAAAACTGATCATAGACCATGCAGTCCGGGATCAGGCGGTATTCCACACTGAATACAAGATATCCGAGTTCACAGAGTCTGGCATTAAAATACCGGTTAAATTCCTTGCTTCCAAGCAAAAGACCACCGCCGTGGATATTTACGATCACAGGGAGTGGTGGTTCAGGAGAAGCTACCGGAGAAAAAATATCCAGCCGGTGCTCCTTTTTGGAATCTGCACGGTATGGAATATCCGCGTGCATGGTAACATGATCCGGCATGGAAAGCTTCTGGTCGCGTAGCAGAGACGATTGTTCGAAGTCTCTGCGCTGTTTATAAAATTGTTTCGTCATGATACTGCCCATTGCATGAGTCTCCTCATATGTAATAATAAGTATAGTGTAGTCGATTTTAGTCGATAATTCAAGCTAAAATAAGGCATTGGTACTAAAAAACAGACCAGACATTGGAAAAACTAGTTTGCAGGATACGAAGAACATGGTATGATAATAAAGATAGTACATAAG
>CAKRLN010000294.1 GCA_934359535.1 uncultured Lachnospiraceae bacterium | reverse complement strand
CAGGTCGGAAATGAGCTGTCGAATGGTCTGCTCTGGCCGGAGGGACAGGTGCCGGAATATGATAACATTGCAAGGTTTGTCAGTGCCGGAATCCGCGCATGCCGCAAGGTTGATGCAAAAATCCCGCTTATGATCCATCTCGACAATGGCGGAAATAACGAGCTTTACCGCAGATGGTTTGACAATTATACCAGACGGGGGGAGGACTTTGATTACATTGGTCTGTCCTATTATCCATTCTGGCATGGAAGCTTAAAGCAGTTAGAGGATAACATGAATGATATTGCTGTGCGCTATGGCAAGGATCTGATTATTGCAGAGGTATCCATGGGCTTTACGATGGATGATTATAAGGGGTATGAGAAGCTTTCGGACAGTGAGCGGAAAGGCTATGCGACAAAGCCGGAGCTTGTGGCAAAGATCGAGTATCCGATGACAATCGAAGGCCAGAAGGATTTTACCGCAGACTTTTTAAACCGTGTTGCGCGGGTAGCGGATGATCACGGCTGTGGTTTCTTCTGGTGGGAGCCTGCATGGCTTCCGGTACCAGGCTCTGGCTGGGCAACACCGGCATCCTTAAAATATATGAATGATCCAGGACCATGCGGAAATGAATGGGCAAATCAGGCACTGTTTGACTATGATGGCAATGTGCTTCCGGCACTGGAGGTTATCCGGGATTTTAAGAATGTATAGGTGGGGTTCTGATATGTAATTTTGTTGCATGTTTCGCTAGGAATGTTGCAACATGGCATACGCATATTGCAAAGAAAACATCGTAAGTTATAATGAAAATAACAAGAGAAATAAGGCAGCTGTGCGAGGCAATTCCGCAGCTGCTGTTATGATAAAAAGGAGAGATACTATGATTCAGAATGATGTATTAGCAAAATTCAAAGAGATTTTTGGCGATGGCGGGGAAATTGGTGTTTATTTTGCACCAGGACGCGTGAACATGATCGGAGAGCACACAGATTATAATGGAGGACATGTTTTCCCATGTGCGCTCACAATCGGAACCTATGGTGTTGTAAGAAAAAGAGAGGATAAGACACTTCGTTTCTATTCCATGAACTTTGAGCAGCTTGGCGTGATCGAATCCTCCGTAGAAGGCTTAAAGCCGGAGAAGGAAGCTGACTGGACGAACTATCCGAAGGGAGTTATGTGGGCATTCGGAGAGAAGGGCATGAAGGTAGAACAGGGTATGGATCTGTTATTATTCGGAAACATTCCAAACGGCTCCGGACTTTCTTCTTCTGCATCGGTTGAGGTATTAACCGGATATATCTTAAAGGATCTGTTTGGCTTTGACGTAACGAATCAGGATCTTGCCCTGATCGGACAGTTTTCCGAGAACAAATTCAACGGTGTCAACTGTGGAATCATGGACCAGTTCGCAATTGCAATGGGTAAAGCCGGACATGCGATCTTCCTTGACACGGCAACCTTAGATTTTGCCTATGCACCGATCAAGCTGGAGAATGCCAAGATTGTAATCTCCTGCAGCAATAAAAAGCGTGGACTTGGTGATTCAAAATACAACGAGAGACGCGCAGAGTGTGAAACGGCACTTGCCGAGCTTCAGAAGGTCTGTGACATCAAAGCACTTGGCGATCTTACCGAGGAGCAGTTTGAGGAATACAAATCTGCAATCAAGGACGAGACACGCGTAAGAAGGGCAAAGCATGCAGTCTATGAGAACCAGAGAACGATAAAAGCAGTAGAGGCTTTAAAGAATAACGATGTGAAGTTATTCGGGGAGCTGATGAACGCATCCCACGTATCCTTAAGAGACGATTATGAGGTAACCGGAATCGAGTTAGATACCTTAGTTGAGGAAGCATGGAAGGTGGATGGTGTAATCGGTTCCCGTATGACCGGTGCGGGCTTTGGCGGATGTACCGTAAGTATTGTAAAGGATGAGGCTGTGGACTGCTTTATCAAAGAAGTCGGAGAAGCCTATGAGAAGAAGATCGGCTATGCAGCAGACTTCTATGTTGTTGAGATCGGTGACGGCCCAAGAAAATTACAGTAACCGGATTGCTTGAGATGTATGGATAAGGAGTAAGGATATGATTCAGGAAAGAATTTTAGAATTGACAGAATACGGCCTTGTGACAGGTCTTATTACAGAGGATGATAAAATTTATACGACAAACCGCCTGCTTGAATTATTTGAGTTAGACGAGCTTGAGGACTCCGTAAGAGAGAGCTTTGCTGCGCGCCCGGCGATGACACAGGAGCGTGCAGAGGAGGTGCTCCCTGGAATTCTCGATGAGATGATGGAGTATGCCTATGAGAAGGGCATTATGAAGGAAAACAGCATTGTATACAAGGATCTGTTTGATACGAAGATTATGGGACTTCTTGTTCCAAGACCAAGTGAGGTGCGTGCAAAATTTAAAGATCTTTATGAGCATACATCTGCGCAGGCAGCAACGGATTACTTCTATAAATTAAGCTGTGACAGCAATTATATCCGCAGACAGCGTATCAAAAAGGATCAGAAGTGGACAACTGATACGGAGTTTGGAACACTGGATATTACGATTAATCTTTCCAAGCCGGAGAAGGACCCGAAGGCGATCGCAGCAGCGAAAAATGCAAAGCAGAGTGC
>CAKRLN010000293.1 GCA_934359535.1 uncultured Lachnospiraceae bacterium | reverse complement strand
CTCATATTCCTTACTGTTTTTCAACAGGAAAAAATACCACAATAACAGAATAATGATTGCACCGGTAAGAAACAGTGGTGCGATCAAAGAAAACAGTGCAAAAATGATTCCCACTGCAAGCACAAGCCATGTAAGCAGCTTCTGGATCGCGGATTTTTTCCGTTCAACTAATACATAAACCTCAGTCATGTTTACTTCCTCTATCTTTCTTTCAGTATAAAATCATGCAGTTCACATATGCCTGATGCGTGAACTGTATGATATTATAACTCTTTTTCCCCAAATTTACCATATAATTATAGATTTTTCATAAATTATGCATTACAATGATAGTGTAATTTTCGCATATTTTCGATGTATAGGAGGCATATATGAGATATCATTTTTCCAATGAGCAATTATCGGATTTTCAATCAAATATTAAAAAAGAATGGGTGATGGCAAACGGTCTTGGAGGCTACAGTGGCACATCCATTATTGGTGCGCTCGGACGCACCCATCAGGGCTACCTGATTGCAAGCCTTCACCCTCCGGTGGAGCGTTATGTTGTTTTTTCCAAAACCGCAGAAACACTTTCCCTGGATGACAAAACCTATCACCTCGAAGCTGCCCAGCATGCCGGTGCACCGATTGCCGCAGCATCCCCGGTATCCGCAAGCGATGTCCCGGATGCCTATAAGTCAGAGGACACCGTATCCGTGGCATCTGATTTTACAATCCGCCGTCCTGTCTATACGGAAGGACAGCGCTACCTGGAAAGCTTTGACTATGATGGAACCGTCTCCTTCTGCTACCGTGCCGGATCTGTTTCTGTCACAAAGCGCCTCGCTCTCGTACACGGCAAAAACATCTGTGCCGTTGCCTACGATATCCGCAATTCCGGCTCCGACGCGCGTCTTACGATCACGCCGCATATGAATTTCAGGGAGCATTCCACCTCTGCCACACCGGAAAGCCTGCGCTTTTCCACCACGGTATCAGAGGGAGCATTTACCCTTATTCCGGATGCCGTTTCAGATGTATCGATCCGCCTAAGCTACAGCGCTGGGGAGCTTGTACCAAGAACCGCACTTTATGATACGGATGTACAGCTTCAGACAGAGGTTGAGCTTGAAACACCGGGTCTTGATACCCACTATACACCGTATGATCTTGTTGTTTCCGTTCCCGCTGGAAAAACCATGCAGCTTTCTCTTCTCTGTGAAGTATTTACAGAAGAAAGCAGCCTGCAGGCACCTCTTCTTCCGGGCACAGCGGCAGGCATCATTGCAGATGAAAAGAACCGGCTGCTTGGACTGATCGCCCAATCCGGCTTAAAGGACCCGTTTGCCCAGTCACTTACGATTGCTTCCAGTGAATTTTTATGTCAGAGACAATCGACCGGGCTTACGACCGTTCTCGCCGGACTTCCATGGTTCACCGACTGGGGAAGGGATACGATGATCGCCTTTTCCGGCCTTACCCTTTCCACCCACAGATTTGCCGAAGCAAGGGAAATTCTTCTTACCTTCGCCAAATATGTGCATAACGGACTTGTGCCGAACATGTTCCCGGATAACGGACAGCCACCTCTTTACAATACGGCAGATGCCTCCCTCTGGTATTTTTATGCGGTACACCAGTACTTAAAATACACCGGAGAAGCTTCTGACTATGAATTTATCCGGAAAGAAATCTATCCTGCCCTAAAGGAAATTATCCATGCCTACCAAAACGGTACGGATTTCTCGATCCATATGGACAGAGACGGTCTGATCCATGCCGGAAGCGGAACCGATCAGGTAACATGGATGGATGTCCGCGTTGGAGACTGGGTCGTTACACCGCGCCACGGCAAACCTGTCGAGATCAATGCCCTCTGGTATAATGCTTTAAAGGTCATGGAAGAGCTGTCCCAGCATTTCTGTGAGGAGAGCTTTGATTACGGAGCGCTTGCCGAAAAAGTAAGCATCTCCTTTAATTCCAAATTCTGGAATGATCAAAATGGCTGTCTGTATGATGTTGTGGACGGAGATGAACCAGATCTTTCCATCCGCCCAAACCAGATCTATGCCGTGTCACTTCCATATACCATGCTCTCTTTGGAACATGCAAAGGAAGTCGTAAAGGTCGTTTACGAAAGACTCTACGCCGGCTGCGGACTGCGCTCACTTGATCCTAAGGATCCGGAATATCATCCGGTATACTGCGGCTCTCTTCCGAAGCGTGATGCAGCATACCACCAGGGCACTGCCTGGGGCTATCTGCTCGGCGGCTTTATTACCGCCTTTAGCAAGGTAAACGGAGAAAGCAGAGAAACCGCTGAAAAAGCCAATGCGCTGCTTGATCCGATCCGTGCGCATTTATGGGATGGCTGCATCGGCTCCATTTCAGAAATCTTTGACGGAGATGCCCCGCACAACTGCCGTGGCTGCTATGCACAGGCATGGAGTGTCGGTGAAATTCTCCGCTGCTACACGGAAAATATTTTACCTTTTTTATAAAAATATTTTTTCAAAAAAGTGTTGACAGCGGAAGCATTTTCCTGTAAGATATATTTTGTCGTGAGCGGCAAATGCCCAGTTAGCTCAGTTGGTAGAGCAGAGGACTGAAAATCCTCGTGTCTCTGGTTCGATTCCGGAA
>CAKRLN010000292.1 GCA_934359535.1 uncultured Lachnospiraceae bacterium | reverse complement strand
CATCTGGTATGTCCGATTCCGCAGGTAGAATTGTTCTCATCATCACAGATTGCCCGAAGATCCTTTACCTTTCCTACTGTTTTTCTAAGGGAGATCTTACCGGTATCCTTGAAGTATGCAATACCTGCGCTGTCATAGCCGCGGTACTCTAAGCTTGCAAGTCCGTTTAATAAGATATCCTGTGCCTCTAACTTACCTGTAAATCCAATAATTCCACACATATTTATAATCTCCTTGTTCTCTAAACATAGTGTATGATCCTGTTCGGATATTTGTCATCGTACATGATACGGTCTGCACAGGCTTTGTTCAGATGTTGCCATCCTGTTTCCCCTGGCATACGCAGCCGTTCCTGCGTTCAGGCATCCGCCGAATCTTCGATCACCTGAATCCTCGTTAACCAGCCATAATCCCTATGGATCTTCCCGTTCTGCTGGTACATGGCGCTAAAGTTTCTAAACTTTTCGAAATCTGTTTCCTCCATCTTTGTTTTTTGTAACAGACGAGGCTATTTTATCATATTGTTGTTGCTTCCTCAATGGAAAAATCCACTAAGATTTTTAAAAAAGCATCCGGGAATTGATGTTTTTTTACAAATTCTTCTTAAAATATGCGGCTTCCCGGAGGGTGAGTCCGGAAAACCGCGGTTTATCTGATATACACCCAGGTGTTAGGGGGCACATGGCTGTATCAAATAACAAATCTTATTTTACACCGAAGTGCTCAAAGAGGATCTTTTCTGCTTCTGCATTCCATAATCCACGGTTTGCCTTTACGCATGCGTCCAGCTTTGCGAATAATGGGTCTGTTTTTCCAAGCTCCTCAAAATCTGTAAGTGCGGTAAGTGGCATATCAAACTGCATGTAGGTTAATTTCTTTCCGCCAGGGATCTCTGGAAGATGGCAGGTTGCATCTGCAACAGCATTGATTCCTCCGACATGGGTTACCATAACAGCAGGATTGATCTCATGCTTTGCAGCACGGTCAATTGCTTCTACCAGATCATCGGTATTGCCTCCGGTTGTTCCCATGATATGGGTGCTTGTATAATGGCAGTTGTAAAGATTGATCTCTGCCTTAAACTGATTGTCTGTCGGACCTGCAAAGAAGTTCATGCATCCGTCAAATGCAAGCAGTCTGTCGCCCATCTCTGCGACTGGCCGGAATGGTACATAGACAAATACATCATCATATCCATGTCCTTCTGAAATCTTCATAAGCTCTGCCTCTGGATCATCATAAGCACTTGTGTTGACATAGATCAGTTCAATGCCTTTCTCTGCTGCCTCAGACTCCGGGATGCATTCCTTTGCTCTCGCAATTTTTTCCTCGCTGATATCGGTTACAACGATTCTCTTTGGTTTATTCTCAAAGCAGAGTCCATAGCTTACTGCGCCAAGTCCCATCGGTCCACAGCCGCCCATGATTAAGATGTTTCCACCCTCTTTTGTTCCCATTGCGTGGTTGTAATTCTGCTTGTTGGTGTGGTAGTTTGCATGGTATCCACCGATAATACAGCTCATCGGCTCTCCAAGGGATGCCTTAAAGTAGCTGTCTCCATCATATTTTAACAGGCATCCAAGCTCCATAACCTCATGAGGGATAATGCAATAGGTGGAAGCACCGCCGCAGTAACGGTAAGAATATCCAGGAGAATCCAGCTTTCCTTTATAATTTAATGCCGGCTGCAATGCGAATTTCTCGCCTGGTTGAAACTGGTCCTTCCATTTCTCACCAACCTGTACAATATCACCGGAAAATTCATGTCCTACAATAATTGGATGTACATCAATATCCTGTGGTGCACGTTTATGCTTCTTGCCCTGTTTTGCAAGCTTATAGGTTGACATGCAGATGCTGTCACTCATGACCTTAACTAAGATCTCATCATCTTTGATCTCCGGGAGCTCAAACTCCTCTAATCTTAAATCCATCTCACCATACATTCTGACTGCTTTTGCTTTCATGATTTCATCCTCCTGATTTTCTATCCTGATTTCTAAAATGGTTTTGTAATGCTTCTTTTGTCTTTTCTGTTGCAAAAATGGTAATTATGCAAACAATTTATAAATTTCATCTGCGGAGCTGTTTACGACTTTTTCCACATCATCCGGATCGGAAAGCACCTCTGCGATGCGTCCTAAAATCTCAATATGTACGTCTCCGTCGCCTGCGATCGCAATGATAATCTTTACCGGTTCATCACTGCCCCAGTCCGTCCCTTCCGGGATCGTCATAATCGCGATTCCCGCGTTCTTTACATGAACCTTGCTGCTCTCGATTCCATGTGGGATTGCAATAGAATTACCGATGTTCGTGTTAAACACACCCTCCTTGTCGATCATTCCCTGAATATATTCCTCTTCAATATAGCCATTCTCCAGAAGAATCGTTCCAAGCTTTCTTATAATTTCTTCCTTTGGTGCCGGTCTGCAGTTTGTTAAAATGTTTTCTTTCTTTAAAATTTCGCTCATGATTTTCCTCCTTATCCGCTGATCCTTGCAATATATTCATTAAAATATGCTTTTAAAACCTTCTGAAGCTGTTCTCGGATACAAGCCTCATCTGCTGTAAAAATAGTATGTAAAAATTGTTCCTCCTCGACAAAGGCACTGCTGATGTGTCCAAGCATTTCTTTGTCCGTCTCCTGTTCTTCCTTTGTCCCATCC
>CAKRLN010000291.1 GCA_934359535.1 uncultured Lachnospiraceae bacterium | reverse complement strand
GGTCATCATGGTCATGATCATGATGATGATGCTCTTCTTCATGCTCATGATGGTGATGCTCATGCTCTGCCTCTTCTTCCTTATGCATCTGTTCTGCAAGAAGCTTCATCTCAAGGGAGTCCTGTCCCTCCATAACCTTTAAAATCTGCTCACCGCTAATCTTATCCCAGTCCGTTGTAATAATTGCTGCCTTCGGATTTAAGTTCTGGATCTGTTTTACGCAAAACTCTAACTGCTCCGGTGTTGCATTCTGGCTTCTGCTTAAGATCACCGTTGTTGCACACTCGATCTGGTTATTGAAAAATTCGCCAAAGGCTTTCATCTGTTTACTTGCCTTTAATGCATTGACAACGGTAACAAGACCGTTTAATTTAACATCCTGCTCTTTTTCAATGTCGATTACGGATTTCATAACATCCGAGAGCTTTCCAACTCCGGATGGCTCGATTAAAATGCGGTCCGGATGATACTTCGTAATTACTTCATTTAGGTTCTTACCAAAATCTCCAACTAATGAACAGCAGATACATCCTGAGTTCATCTCTGTAATCTGAATCCCTGCATCCTTTAAAAAGCCACCGTCGATGCCAATCTCTCCAAACTCATTCTCGATCAGCACAACCTGCTCACCCTGAAACGCTTCTTCTATCATTTTCTTAATGAAGGTGGTCTTACCTGCTCCAAGAAATCCTGAAATAATGTCAATTTTTGTCATTTTAACCGCTCCTTTTCCTCTGGATAAACTTCTCCAGTCTACTGACAGGATTTTACTCCTATCTGATATATAATACTCGCATTTGCCAAAGATTGCAAATACTAATCATGCATGTGATACAGTTTCTCATATACCCCGCCCTTTGCAAGAAGCGCCTCATGCGTTCCCTGCTCTGCAATGCCATCTTCTGTCAGAACAAGAATATTTTGGGCATTCCGGATCGTAGAAAGCCGGTGTGCGATCACAAACGTTGTCCTGTTTTTTGCAAGATGCTCTAAGGACTCCTGGACAACACGCTCACTCTCATTGTCAAGTGCTGAGGTTGCTTCATCAAAGATCAGAATCGGTGGATTCTTTAAAAACACACGTGCAATCGAAAGTCTTTGCTTCTGACCACCGGAAAGCTTGATTCCGCGTTGTCCGATATCGGTTTCATAGCCATTTGGAAGTCCCAGGATAAACTCATGTGCATTCGCGTTTTTCGCAGCCTCATACACCTCTTCTTCTGTTGCGTCCGGCTTTCCATACAAAATATTCTCATAAACCGTTCCTGCAAACAGATAGACGTCCTGTTGTACGATTCCAATCTGATCCCTTAGGCTTTTTAATGTCATTTTCCGGATGTCAATGCCATCAATGCATATCTTTCCGGATGTTGCTTCATAAAAACGCGGAATCAGCGAACAAAGTGTCGTCTTTCCAGCCCCAGAGGAACCGACAAGTGCCATATATGAGCCTGCTGGAACCTCTAAGGTAATATGGCTTAACACATCCGGTGTATTCTCACTATATGCAAAGGAAACATCCTGAAAGGTAATATCGCCCTTTAACGAAGGAGCCGTGACTGCATCCGGTGCATCCGCAATGTCCGGTTCAATCGACATGATCTCCATAAAACGTTCAAATCCACTGTAGCCATTCTGAAACTGTTCGGTAAAATCAATTAACGTGCGGATCGGATCCGTAAATACCGAGATATATAAAAGAAATGTAATCAGATCATTCACATCAACATTTCCCTTTGTAATAAAACAGGTTCCTGCAAGGATCACGCTGACCTGGATCAGTGTTGTAAAGCTTCCAAGTCCTGCCTGGAAGACTCCCATATAATGATAGCTGTTTTTCTTGGCATTTAAAAATCCATTATTCCCGATCTGAAATTTCTTCTGCTCAATCTCTTCATTCGCAAATGATTTCACCACACGGATACCGGAAAGGTTATCTTCGATCTGTGCGTTGATATCTGCGATCTTGATCCGGTTCTGCCGGAATGCCTTTCTCATATGCTTATTGACAAAATAAGCATAGACAAGCATAAACGGAATCATAAGAAATGCTGCAAACGTAAGTCTTGGACTGATATGAAGCAGGATTACAAAGGCTCCTGCAATTTTTAACAGAGAAATCACAATATTTTCCGGTCCATGATGCATCAGCTCGCTGATATCAAACAGATCAGATGTAATTCTTGACATCAGCTGTCCAACCTTTTCCTCATCATAAAATGAAAAGGAAAGCTTCTGGAAATGTTCAAAGATTTCAGCCCTCATATCATATTCAATCTTCGCCCCCATAACATGACCATAGTTGCAGATAAAAAACTTACTGTAACAGCCAACTGCAACCATTACAATCATCACGCAGCCCAAAAGAACCGTCTGATGGAGTGCTTCTTCTGCCCCCATATAAATTACCTTCGACGTAATATAACGGATAATAAGTGGTATGGACAGCGCAACCGCCGCATCAAGTATTGCAAACACCATATCTGCCCAGAAGATGCCACGGTACGGGCGGTAATAGCTTATCATTTTTTTCAGATTCTTATTCATCACTTCTGCTCCTGTGTAAAAAAGAAGCCACCGCTCTGCGGTGACTCCTTTCGTTTGATTAATTGTATTTTCTTTTTCTTGCTGCTTCAGATTTTTTCTTACGTTTTACGCTTGGTTTTTCGTAATGT